>NZ_JAWDMQ010000006.1:0-47851 GCF_046536515.1 Caldisphaera sp.
CGTGCCGTTGGGGTCGAAGGAGTCCCATGACCCACCTACCACAAGTGGGTGGTTGAGGGCTAAGTCCCTACACTTGATCATGATTGAAGATAAAATGATTGAAATGAAAGTGTAGGAACAAACGGATGACCAACATAGTAGGACCCGTAAAAGGGGTGTAACCTTCTAGATCTCAAAAAAAATCAGGGCAGGAAAAATTAGATTTGTAAATTAAAAGAGTAAGGCATTTATTATATAAAATTAAGATTTACATAGGGGAGATCATGAAAAAAATAAGGCTAGAATTATTAATTACTACAATTGTCCTAGCTTTAATTATTATCCTAGAAGAATTTAATGCTTTTTCAGCAATCAATAACTATTTTTTGTTACACATTAATTTAAAAAATAATTTAATAATAAGTATAATAACTGATACTGCAAGCCTTGAGGCTTTTATTGTTTATATGGCCATATTATATTTTGGACAAGCCATAAAAAGAAAAAGAGTTTCTAAGAACGTCGTAAGTTTTATTATAGCAATATTAGTGTCTATGATAGCTACTCTATTCATAAAAGCTTTTACTATGGTACCAAGACCTTATCAAATACAACCTCATTGGTCTATAATAACTTCAATAATAAATGCTGATTATTTTTCTTTTCCATCGGGACACACTGTTAGAGTATGGGTATTGGCTTATTATATAACATACGTCTTCGAATCAACAAAAAACACCAAAATAAAATACTTATCGTGGATCTATGCTCTAATTATTATGTATACCAGGCTCGCTCTGCAAGTACACTACTTTAGCGATTTATTAGCAGGTATTATAGTTGCTTTTTGGTCTTCATTACTCGTAATAAATTTAGAAAATGTATGGATAAAGATATATAATAAAATTTTTTATAAAATAAAAATATTAAGTATAAGATAAAAATAATTTTATTCTTCAGGCAATCCTTTATCTATTATTTCTTTTAAGTCAAGAGTTAAATATGCGGTTTTAACTCCAATGAAATAAACTACTACACTCATTAAGGCAAATACTAAATAGTCATATGGATAGGGTATAATCGGAGATGGTCCTAATGAACCGTAATATGATATTATGCCAGATAAAATATTAAATATTATTAACCACCACGTCGCTCTGACACTCCTATGATGGCTTTCTTTATATAAGTATGCCATAACTCCTATTTGAAGCAAAGATAAAAGAGTCCAATAAACTGGGAACTGACTTAAAATTCCCCATGAATATACATTGCCTGCAACAATTATAGCAAGCAATACCCATAATATTATTGATAAGATAATTACTTTTGATAACGATAAGTTTAATTTTTTCCTATAAGGACCATATAGTACTAATGGTAATCCTGCAATTACAGCTATAATTACTGTATTTATTAAAGAATAACCAGACCAATATACCAACATAGATGCAGCAATAAATCCTAATGGATACGTTATAAACCATATAGGGGCTTTATAAGGCCTTTTTAAATGTGGGGCAATATTTCTTAAGGCATGATTTGTGATTCCAACAGTTAAGTAATTATAAACAGTTAATAAAGAACTTAGACTAACGACATAATACCAACTAGGTATTGGCAATACAAAGGCAACAGCCAAGACAAATGTTATTAAAATTGCAATCCATGGTGTTTGGAATTTTTTGTGAATTCCTGCCAAAAATTGTGGTATATAGCCTACTCTTGCCATTCCATATATATTCCTAGCTGAAGATCCAGTATACACTGCTAAAGTGCCAGCTGGTGATATAGCTGCATCTATAAGCAATATAAAAGCCCATATCAATAATAGTGGTACTCCTGTTGCTACTAATTCGCTATAAAAAGGATGTGATTGCCATGCATCATATAAACCTGTCCAATTACCCGGAGTTATACCAGCTGCTGTCCAATTTATACCTCCTGTAAATGCAATTTGCAGCAAAACATATAAAATTATCACAGTTATTATAGCTATAATTGTTCCTAATGGTACATCTCTTTGTGGATTTTTTGCTTCACCTGCATATTCTAATCCTTGTCTAAACCCTTCATATGCAAAAACTACTCCTGAAGGTACCATAGCAGCAAATATTGCTGAAGTGCCGTAGGGAGCAAACCCTCCTTTTAAAGAAACTAAATTTGATGGGTGAAAATATAAAGACAAAAGAAGTATGACTGTTATTAAAGGAATTAATAATTTCCATGCTGTAATAAATCTATTAAACCATCCAAATACATTAATACCGACTAATTGGATTATAGTGAAAAGTAATATTAAACCAACAGCTAGTAAAACACCTGTCAATGTTAATAGGCCGTTAGATCCAACAAGCCCTTTTATATACGAGCTTGCATAAGTAACTATAGCTATAGCCTCTACTGATACTGTTGTAACAGCACCCAAGAAATATGCCCAAGATAATAGGTAATTACTAAATATTCCATGACTGTAATGATTATATCTAGCTAATGATCCAGAAAATGGAAATAATCCTCCTAGCTCAGCAAATCCAAAAATCATAAAAATAAAGAAAACCCCTGCTATAATCCAAGTAAAAATAGATGCTGGACCAGCGTAGTACAAAGCGCCAACGGTTGAAAATAACCATGCAGATCCTATCATACCAGTTATTGAAAGCATGAAAATGTCAGTTAATGTTAGGAATTTTCTTAATTTAACTTGAGACCCTTCACTACTCTCCCGCATTTATCTTTTTCACCGAAAGATATTTTTATAATACCTATATTTAAGTTTTTAATATCAATTTTAAATATAAATATTATAAATATATAGTTGAACCTAAATTGATTCCTTAGAATCCTTATTATTAGAAATAAGAGAAGTAATCTTTAAATTTATTAACTCTTAGAATAAAATATTAATATAGATATAAAAGATTACATATTGAATATATTGAAAATAAGCAAATATTATACCCTTTACATCTAATTTATATGGAGTGTAGGTGGTGGGTATGGTATTCCCATTCAAAAGCATAGAAAACTTTAAGATAGATATAAAGGATGAGCATGAATTATTTAGAAAATCAGTGAGAGAATTTCTAGAGAAAAACGTAGAGCCTAAATGGAAAGAAATCGAAGATACAAACCAAATACCTAAGGAAATATTTAAACTCATGGGAGAACAAGGATTCTTTGGTATAGGAATTCCTGAAGAATACGGAGGCCAAGGTGGAGGTCAATTAATGACCACTATTTTGATGGAAGAGATAGCAAGGATAGTACCAAGCCTTGCAGTTGCTGTTGGAGTAAATCACCTATTTGGAGTTCCTATATTAAAATTTGGTAGCGAGGAACTTAAGAAAAAATATATTACTCCAATAGCAAAGGGAGAAGCCCAAGGAGCCCACGCAAATACCGAACCCAGTGGGGGAAGCGATGTAGCAGGGATACAATCTAAAGCAGAAAAAGAAAACGACCATTATGTAATTAACGGAAGAAAAGTCTTTATAAGCGGAGCAGAAAAGGCAAACTACTTTATAGTTTCCGCAAGAACTAATCCTCCACAACAAAACAAAAGATGGTGGGGAATTACAGTTTTTGTAGTAGAGAAAGACTGGCCAGGAGTGAAATTGGGTCAGCATTTTAAAGTTTTAGGAATGAGAGGAGAACAGCCATATGAGGTTATTTTTGATAACGTAAAAGTGCCAATAGAAAACATCGTAGGCAAAATGGACGAAGGATTTAAGGTTATAGTATCAACGTATGATTATACTAGAATAGGCATAGCAGCTCAAGCAGTTGGTATAGCACAAGCTGCCTTTGAAAAAGCATTAAACTATTCGTTGCAAAGAGAACTTTTTGGACAACAATTAATTAATTTTGAAATGATAGATGAAAAAATTGCCGAAATGTATATGAAATTGGAAGCTTCAAGATTATTAACTTACTGGGCTGCGAGCCTTGCAGATTCTAATAGTAGCGAATTCATAATTGCCGCAAGCCTTGCAAAATCTTTTGCATCGGAAGCAGCTGAATGGATTTCAAGGCAAGCAGTACAAATACATGGAGGATATGGAGTAGATCAAGAAATGGGACTTGAAAGGTATTTAAGAGATTCTGTAATAACAACCATATATGAAGGAACTAATGAAATACAAAGATTAACAATAGCCAGAGAGCTAGTGAGACAAGCGTTTGGGCTTAAAATCTAAATATTAATAAATTTGCAAATTATTATACTTACTTTTTAATTAAAAAATTTATTGAACTAATTTTTATCGTTTCTTCCTTTTTTATTGTCAAACTTTTTAGTTTGATTATATATAAATACACGCTTTAGTACTTTTTGAGGTATATTGAAAACATCTGTTGCTATCTTAATTATATATTTATCTCTTGGCATTTGCTTTTTATCTATATTTAATTCAATAGCCAATGCTTGCTTTAAAGCTTCTTTCGTTATTCTATTTCTCACTATTCCGTCATCAATTGCCTTTGATATTTTAAACGCAGCATAAAACCTCATATATTTGTTAACTTCATTTTTCTGTTCTGGAAACGCCTTTCTAAGAGATTCAGAGAGCTTTACAACAGTTTTCTGATCTATAAAACCAAAATATTCCTTAGTCAAACCAAGCCTCATTATCTTTGCTATAGAATTCCCGTTTATATCACCAACTATAGCTAATATCTTATCTTTTACCCCATCCAAATTATCTGATAATAAAATTTCATTTACTTGATCCATTTTAATTTCTTGCCCAAATATTGAATCAAAAAGATCTGGATATTGAACTTCAAATCCCATACCATACTTACCTAATACATATAAACTTGCCATTTCTTTATCAAATATATCTTTTGGGTCTGATGCCCCCTTTATTGGCGATATTTTTTCTTTATTATATTCGTTCTTTAATCTCTCTATTATATACTGTCTAGTAACTTTTTGAGAATTATTTTCCCACATAGTTATTATATCATTCCAAAGATCCATTAATATGGATTTTCTTTTTTTTAAATCTTTACCTTCGTTATCCATTGATTACACCTTTTTTATATCATTACCTCTAACAAGAGGCTTATTTTATTCCCTACCACTTCTCTTCAACATAATATATGTTAAACAGAGCATATAAAAAATATTCACTAAAAAATACTTTTATTATAAATATAAAATTAATATATTTTAAAATTTTAATAAAATTTTTTGAAAATTTTTAAATCCTTATTAATAAGAAAAAGCTGATTGCTATAATGAAATAAAGATATAATTATAATAAGCTGGCTTTCAATTGTAAAAATTGGCAGAAAAATATTAGAAGATATTTCATAGGTGATCAGCTTGAGTTTAATAGATGAAGCTATTGATTTGCTAATAAATGAGAAAAGCCTAAGAAAGACATGGATATTGTTAATAGCCATATTTGGAATTGCAGGCATAGCAATAGTAATTTCTTATAATGCAATAATGCAATCATTTATAGGTCAATATTTACAAAGTCAAGAATCTAGTATTAGACAAATAGCCCAAAGTTTTGGAATTGGTAATAATGAGTATCTGTTATATTTTATAATATTTGGAAACAATGCCAAAACTGCTTTAATAACATGGATATCATCGATAACAATTGTTATACCTATATTAATAGTATTGTTTAATGGCGGATTAGTTGGATTTGTTCTACCTAGTGCAAATTCTAACCCTCCATTAGTTTTATTTTATTTATTAGTACCTCACGGTGTTATAGAAATACCATCCGTCACATTAGTAGCATCTACTTTTGTTTTATTAATTTCGAAAGGTCCTGTAAAGATGTATAGATACTCAATAGGAATTTTAATCATTTCTATTATAATGCTAGCAGTAGCTGCTTTTATAGAGACATTTATAACCAGAACCATAGCAGAGCTTGTTGCATCTATAATTTAAAGCTGATTCAAAATGAAATTAATAGCTTATTTCATTATTTTATTATTAACTTTTTTAGTTCCATTTACATTATTTGCAAATGCAAGCATTTCAGTATTACTTTCGAAACAGGGCACAATAAAAGAAATAAACAATAATAGCAGAACTGAGTTTAACTATGGACTATACTCAATATATTGCAATGGAATATATGAAGGTAATATTATTATAAATGGGACATATCTTACAAATATATATTTAAATAATTCAAATATACTCATAATCTTTGAAAAAGGGTTAATTACATCGATTAAAAACTTAACTTTTTATAATAATGGATCTGATGCATACCTTCTCTTATTTACAAATGATTCATCTTTAAGAATTTCTAATATAACCATTAAAAAATACGGCATTCTAAATATACCTGGCATAAATCAAACATATTATATAAACAATTCTATTATTGAAATAAACATGAATACCCCATTAAATAATTTACTTTCATTTTCTCAAACATCGTGGACAATATATCAATTTTCAGACAATGCTACCCTTTATTTAATCTTTGGAATAATCCCAGCTAATAATTATTTAGCTAATACTAGTGAAGGTTATAATATAAGTAATGTAATAATATTAAATAATTCAAATATATTAAAATTAACACAAAATAATAACAAACATTATAATATAATATATTATAGTTTGTTAGCACTATCACTTTTGACGCTAGGTGCCGCGCTGGTGACTACAAATGCAAAAAAGAAATAGCATTGAAGAAGCTATTGAAAGTTGGAAAGCAGGTAATCCTATACTGCTTTATGATTCTTCAAATAGAGAAAGTGAAATAGATATGGTATATCATGCTTCAAATGTTAATCCAGACGCTATTTATAAGTTAAGAAATGAAGCCGGTGGACTTATTTGCTTTGCCACATCGTGGGAAATAGCAAGAGGATTAGGATTGGTGTGGGGAGATGAATTAATAGCTAAAATACCAAGTTTAAAGCCTTTAACAGAAAAGCTCTTATTCTATAAAGACAGGCCAGCATTTACAATATGGGTAAATCACATTAATGTTAGAACTGGAATAAGCGATAACGATAGAGCATTGACTATGAATGAACTCTATAAAATAGTTAAGTTATATATTGAGAGAAGAAAAGAAGATGCAGTAAAGAAATTTATAGAAGAATTTCAAGCACCAGGTCATGTTCCATTATTAGCAGCTAGAGACTTAAAAGAAAGAAAGGGGCATACAGAGTTAAGCATAGCGTTATCTTTATTGGCAAAAATGGAACCAGCAACTACGTTTGCAGAAATGCTAGATTTTGGCATTTCGTTAAGTTTAGAAAAAGCTGAAAAATATGCTAGAAAAATGGGTTACGTGTTGATAAGCGGTAAAGAGGTGTTAGAAGCCTGTGAAGGAGAAAAAATGTGTAGGAGTTATTGATACAACATTTGCAAGGGTAGACATGGGATCTATTGCATTTAAGGTTCTAAAAGATATGCTCACTGATTATGTTATAATTAGACACACGGTTCCAGGAATAAAAGATCTACCTGGGGAGGCAAAAAGATTAATAGACTATGGTTGTGATGGCATTATAACACTAGGTTGGGTTGGATCCAAACAGGTTGATAAATACAGTTATATAGCTCTATCAGTTGGATTAGTTATGCTATCCATATTATCTGGAAAAATAATTATAGATGTTACAGTTCATGAAGACGAAAGCGACGACCCGAACGAATTGAAAAAAATTGCAATAGAAAGGGCCAAGGCACATGCAGAAAATCTAGCAATATTAATTAAAGAAGGAGGAGAAGGCCTAGTAAAGAAGGCTGGCCAAGGTATCAGGCAAGGATATGAAAATGCAGGACCATTATAAAACTATTAATTTTTATATCCTTTAGGACATAAATTTGATTTATAAATATTAATAATAACTAAAGTCTAGACTCTATTAAAACATTTAAACCAGCAAAACTGTATTAACGCTTGAAGAGAGTGTAAGAAATGAAAGTTATAATAATAAGATCAGAAATGGGCAAAATAGTTTCAAGTGAACTTGTGGAAGGAGAACTAGATCAAATTATTAAAAAGAAAAGCGAGGATGCAATGAAAGAATGGAATCCAGAAATAAGCGACTTTATTGTATTAAGAGATGTAAGAGAATTAGAACTTCAATTACCATTAAATCCAGAGCTTGTCGATATATTAAGAAATGTTGGTACTTTGAGCAGGACATCAGAGAAAGCTATAGCTAGGTTCCCAATTTATACAATAAGTTTTGAAAACATGATGATTGGAGAAGATAACTACGTTGAACACAAAATATATTTAATCTCTCCATATATAAATGATGATATAAAAACAGAGTTAGAAAAAGAAGCCGTTGAAATCACAAGCGAAAAGACTTCACCAGAAGGTATCGAGGAAGAAGATGAAGAAGGAGAAGAATAAACATTAAGATGGTGCCTATATTTTGGAGCTATTTAATATTAACGATTTGGTAAACTCTATTATAATGCTTTTTGTAGTTTTGGATCCTTTTACTGTAATACCGTTTTATATTCCTACAGCAAATTTATTACCAAAAGATAAGAGGCCTAAATTTCTAAGAACTTTAATACTAGCTGCAGTTTTCATGCTATTAGCATTCACAATAATAGGTGAATATGTATTTAAAATACTAGGAGTAACCTTTAATGATTTTAGAATAGCAGCAGGATTAATTTTATTAGTATATGCAATTTCTAGCCTTTTTGACATAGAAATAGGTGCTCCAAAAAATACTCCTGAGAATATTGAAAAAGAAGCCATAGTTCCATTGGCTACTCCATTATTGGCTGGACCAGGAAGTATCTCAACAGTACTATATATAAGATATTCATACGGATATCCAATAGCATTAATAAGCATATTTGTAAATATCATTCTTGCTTATTTAATTTTATATGGCGGTCAATACATAATGAAGCTTCTAGGAGAACATGGAGCTCTATTGGTGGATAAATTTATGAGCTTGATATTAGCAGGCTTTGCAATTAGTATTATAAGGGCTTCTATTATGAGTCTAATATAACAGCAAGTTGTATTTAAATCTCTGACCTCCTCCCCGCCCTGAAGGGCGAGTTTCCTGAGGTCTAGAGGGTTACACCCCTTTTATGGGTGCTACTCTGTTATGTTCTACAATAAAAGATAGGGGTTTCTTTATTGATGCTAAGACTTTACCTGCTGCTTTCTTTAATATGTTCAAAGCCCCATTTAAATCAGAATGAAGTTTATGTTTTAATGGACAACTTACTACTCCCCTAGGATTTCTTTTAACTTCTACATTATGATAAGCACAATACTTTGAGGTATTATATTCTATAACTTCATATACTTTAATGCCATATTCTTGTGCTTTAAGTTCAATTGCTGCCATTAATTTACGATAAGACCATATATTTACCGTAAATTTGTTTCCCTTTTCCTGAGAGATGTTAAATGGATAACCTAAATAAATGGTTGAAATACCTAATTCATGTAACTTCTTCATTAGGTGAGATGCTAAATTCCTATATAAATGCAAAAGTCTTTTGGTTAATTTCTTAAAAAGCCTTTTCTTCTCTTTTAATAATTCATCATATGCTTCATATTCACCAATGTTTTTTGTCTTATCCGTTAAGGATTGTACTTGTGCTATCTTCTTCTCTAAATAAAAATAGTCCTCCTTAGTCCTAACACCTTTGTAGAGAAACCATGTGCCATCGTTTAATACTACGCTTGCCAAATTATTTATACCTAAATCTATTGAAGCGACCTTGTTACATTTAGGCAATTCAACTCGTATTGCCTTCCTTTCACCATAAATAATATATTTGCTCTCCTTTCCCGTTTTAGTTTTCTCAACACCTACTTCAACAGGTATTGAAGCATACCAAGCATTTTCAGTCTCATCATAATATATCTCTAATCTACCTTGCTTACCATACCACCTTAACCTACCAGCAAAATCGATTTCCATTTTGAAATCTTTTAGAATAATTTTATGATTAACTCCATCTATTTCATATCTTGTCTAATAACAAGTAAAAGCTTTCTCTTTTTAGTATCTTTATCAATCCAATATCCTGGTGGTTTTATATGCTTAATATGATTTTGTTGTTTTCTTTTTTTCTTTATTAAAGAAAAGAAAGATGACCAAGCTTCATTATTCTTCTGCATAACTGCTTGAGCGTTAACTTTTAGCTCTTCCTTATACTTTTTGTAGTATTTGTCCCATGTTTTATTGAAGTCTACTTTCTTTTCATGAAAAAACTGTTGCCTCCTCTCATAGTTCAACTCATTGAAGAGCTTTGATGAGATATTAGCTAGCCTTCTGAGCTTCCTTTCCTGAAAACCATTTGGAAAAAGGCGGATAACATTTGTTCTCTTATTTGTATAATTAACTTCGTAGATACCTTCATCTGGTATTGCTGGAGAAATCGGCTCCCGCTCCTCATGTTTTAAGAGTTGACCAGACAAAGGCATCTGGAGAGCATCTCAAATAGAAATAGTATTTTTGATTTAAAAAATTTTACCCCGCCCCAAGAAGGGGCTAGGTTTGCTGTTCTCAATATCAATCACTATTAAACGAGCTGCAAAATCTTGTATAGACATAAAAATGGTGTTCTCATAAATTAATCCTACCTTATAGTATTTAAGGACATCTTAATAAAAAATCTAAAAGAACGTTAATTTTTAAACCAGAGATTTACATAATATTTTCGGTAAAAGGGTGAATTAAAAATGAGCGTTCAGTTTGCAACATTAGGCGACCTAAAAAAAGGAAGCTATATAGTGATTGATAATGAACCTTGCAGGGTAGTAGAAATAACAAAAGCAAAAACAGGTAAGCATGGCAGTGCTAAAGCGCATGTAGTTGCAGTTAGCTTATTTACTGGGCAAAAGAAAACTCTTGTTGCACCCACAGATACCCAAGTCCAAGTTCCAATTATAGAGAAAAAGAATGGACAAGTGCTAGCAGATTTAGGAAACAATTTACAAATAATGGATATGGAATCATATGACACGATAGAGGTTGAGAAACCAAACGACGAACCAGAGCTTTTAGAAAAACTTAAACCGGGAGTTGAAGTTGAATATTGGTTGATAATGGGTAAAGCAAAAATAGTTAGAACTAGGAGCTAGTCAGGTAAAACATAAAAATCTATTTTAGCTTTATGGTAATCCCTTATTATTGTTTTTGCCGCTTCATCTATATTGGGTTCTTTAGTTTTTTTATATAACCACATTCTTTTATAAGCAAGTTGTTCAAGTATCTTATAAGGATCCTTTTCATCAATTTTATATGCTTCTATAAAGGCTTTAGGATTATATTTTAATATCTTTTCTATAAGAGCTACTGCTGGCTTAACGGGATCTTTTAGTTCATCAACACCTTTACCTCGTATTATAGATTCAGGAAACCCTCCTTCTATTGGCATTACCCCTGGAGAATCTAAAAAGTAAATGCCATTTTTTATCTTATATAAAGTGAAAGATCTTGTATAGCCAGAACTACCTGGAATTGGACTTGTTGGTGCACTTTTCTTTCCCTTTATAGAATTTATTATGCTTGATTTCCCGGTTTTAGGATAACCAATCAATGAAACCAATGTTCCATTACCATTAGAATAACTATCTATTTTTTGTATAAGAAGAGATCTATCCTTTTTTCTCCATATGGAATAATAAATACAATCGATTCCTATAGAAGTAAATTTTTCTTTCCATTTTTCTGCTATATTATATGGAACTAGATCAGACTTATTTAATAATAGTATCAGTTTTTTATTAAATGATTCTGCCATTTCTTCAACTCTCTTGCTTCTAGTTGAAATAGGATCCCTAATATCAACTACTTCTACTACAATATCTGATCTTTTAATTGTTCTTGCTACGTCTCTCCAACTTGCTAATATCATAATAGATTCACACTTTTGTTTTCTATAAAAATATTGTAGTTATTAGAATTTATAAAAATATTTATTGTAAAGAGTTTAATATTTTGTAATTATTTAATAATTTTAAATTTAAAGAATACTCTTAACATATTATAAAAAAGATAATATTAATATATAAACTTTGCGTTATACTTATAAGTAGGAAAAGTTTAAAAGGCTTGGTGAAATGCATGTCGGAAAAGCAGGATTCTGGTAAGGATAAATCTAAGTCTAAGGTAAATTGCCCGCCTGACAAGATAATTTACGATGCTAACATGGGAGCTAGAATTTGCTTAGAAACAGGGGAAGTTATAGAAGAACAAGTTATTGGAGACGAAGCAGAATGGCGTGCATATACACCGGATGAAAAGGCAAGAAGAACTAGAGTAGGAGGACCATTATCATTAAGCAAACCAAATATGGGAGTAGATGTCTATATAGGTAGCTTCCATGAAGGGAGCGGTAAAAAGATCAGAGGCCTATCAAGAAGGATAGATATGCTAAGATTACAACGTAGTTATAGAATGGGAAGAACTCTAAGTAGTTTAGAAAAAAATATTAATCAAGCACTAAAGATATTGGATGAATTATCTACACATATGGAATTAACAAATAAGGTCAGAGAAGAAGCATCAAAAATGTATAGAGATGCTACCCAAAAGGGATTAACAAGAGGTAGGAGCATAGAAAGCGTTGTTGCTGCCACGTTATATGCTGCTTGCCGTAAACTTAGAATCCCATGCACAATTGACGAAATAGCTAAACATTTATCTATAAAGGACAATGATGTTAAAAGAGAAATAGCTAGATGCTATAGGCTTTTGGTAAGAGATCTTGAAGTCGATATACCCGTTATAGAACCAGAATTATTTGTAAATAGAATCGTTAGTGCATTAGGACTTCCTGACTATGTAACTGTAGAAGCAATAAAAATATTAAGAGATGCAAGAAGCAAAGGGACAACAGCAGGTAAGGATCCGAGCGGTTTAGCAGCTGCTGCAGTATATTTAGCTGCTCTTAAACATGGATTAAGAAGAACTCAAAAAGAAGTAGCTCACGTTGCCGGTGTTACTGAAGTTACAGTAAGAAATAGATATAAAGAAATTGCAGGAGAAGCGGCTTCTAAATTATCTTAATTAATTCAATTTAACTATTTTTTCTAACGTAGGTATGGTAAATTCTAAATTTAATTTCTTTAAAGTTTCTTTTGTTGGAACTCCATTTTTATCCCATCCTCTTAAATCATAATAATAATCTAATAACTGATTATAACCATCGTAACTTAATTTGCCACCTGCTAAAGGACCTTTAGTTAATGGTTTTTTAAACCACTTTTCAGGTGGTATATCATAAGATCTGCTCCACGCATTAAATTCTCTAATCCAAAATGCCCTAATCAAAGCATAAATTCTATCAGCAATTTCATATATAACATCATATGTGTATTTTAAGCCAGTTGCATAGCTTAATAGTAATGGGTAATGATCTAAGTTTAGTCCTATTTCAACCCATGGGAGTCTACAAGTAGTTATGCTTTCAAACATTCCTCCTCTAATTCTTTGTAATTCTATAACTTTTGCGGCCTTTTCTTTACTATATGAAAATCTATCATTTTGAACTTCCCAGCTTATGACCCAAGCATCCTTATGATGTGCACCTATAGGAGAAGTAGAGAAAGCTAATGCCATACCTGGTGCTGTATGGCAATCATAAGCGCTCGCCTCTAATCCTTTTGAATTAACTGCGAAGTCGCAACCACCAATTTTATTACAAGCATGCATTGTACCCTCTGCAAGTAAGCTGCCTAGTTCACTTTTCCTAAATGCTATTTCAGAGACCAAGTCCCTGTATAGTTTTAAATCTCCCCACTCAAGCTTTCTCCCATCAATTCCTTCTAACAAACCTTTTTGGCTTGCCTCTGTTCCCCAGCCCAATACTCCTCCTAGACTTATTGTATCAATACCATATTTATCAGCCAAAGTGTTTAAAACAGCAACGTCCTGTAATCTATTAATCCCTAGATTACTTCCCAAGATTGCAACATTTTCATAATCAAGTTCGCTTTTGTTACCTTCGGAATCTATTATTACATTTCCACACTGCATATTACAATTAGGACATCCTCTCTGATCTACTTTCAAAGATTCCATAGTATATCCGTCAATACCTTTATACTCATCAAAAACTCCCTCACTAAAGTTATATGTAGGTAAAACGCTTGCTTCTTGAGCCCAATCTATTGTTGCCATTGTACCCTCTCTCATCCAGAAATTATATCCCGGTCTTTCTCTAACTTCCTTTAAAGCCTTTGCTCCTTCTATCTTAAAATTCTTTTCATCAAATAAATCATAACCTTTAGTCCCTTTAATTACAACAGCTTTTATCTTCTTTGATCCCATAACTGCTCCAATACCAGGCCTTCCTCCGCTCCTTCCTTCTTGGCTCATTACTGTTGCAAATCTTACCAGATTTTCTCCTCCAGGACCAATTTCAACCATACCTGAAAACCTACCAAATCTTTTTCTTAACTTTTCCTCAGTTTTCCAACTATCAAGACCCCATAAATCATCAGCACTTTCAAAACTTACTTTGTCATTTTCGATATTAAGCAAAACAGGTTTTTCAGACTTACCATAAAAAACTATAGCATCAAACCCCGATTTTCTCATCTCTACTGAAAACAGCGTGCCTATATTTCCGTCTCCATAACCTCCGGTTAAGGGACTCTTTGATGCAACCTGTAGCTTTCCACTGCTTGGAATAGGCATTCCTGTTAATGGACCTATAGCAAATATCAATAAATTGTCTGGAGAAAACGGATCAACTCCGGGCTTATTATATTCCCATAAAATTCTTATCGCGAGACCTCTGCCCCCTATGTATTCCATTGCCCATTCCTTTGGATATTCTATTGTTTTTGTTTCTTTTTTGCTCAAATCTATCCACAGCATCTTTCCATTCCATCCTTTCATGTAAAACCACCAGCTATATTAAAAGGAATTGAAGATTTTAATATTTGTTTCTATAAATCAACTTTATTTCCATTTTTTATAAGTAAAATTAAAGTTTTAAAAATAACTGGGAAATATCTGAAAATAATAGGCTTAGCCTATATAAAGATATTGAGGTGCAAAAAGTGTCTCAGTACAGGCAAGATATAGGGGAATTTTTAAAGAATCTTGATAGATGGATATCTATGCAACAAGCTGTCTTAGAATCATTTAAAGACAGTTATCCAAAAGTGAGGGAGTCTGATAGACTAGATATAATAGTACATACAAGAATTGCATTTAATCATATGATAAGAACTTTAAAGGCTTTTGATGACTGGCTCCAAGATCCGTTTATTACAACTAATGCATCTAAAGACCTTTTAGTTCAGGTATGGGATCAAACAATAAATATACTACAACAGCTTATTTCTATGGATATAGGACATACATCTCAAATGAGAAAAATGTTAGACGAATTATCAAGAGATGGAAAGCTAAATCCATTAGTTGCAAGATTTAGAGAAATTGGAGAAGAAAGAAGGGAAGAAGGGAGAGGAGCAACTACTATATCATTTTAAAACTTTTTAACTCAAATTTCTATAAATTCTTTTAGGTGGTTTAAGTGTCAAAAGAAGTTGAGAAAAAACCAGGCAAACAAGCGAAAGCAAAAGAGGAAAAAAAGCAAGTAAGTGCTTTTGAAATAAGTCCTGAATTACTAGCAAAGGTTAAAAAAGATCTATCTAAGGTAAACTATATTACACCAAGCAAGCTTGCAAGTAATTACAGCATAGCTATATCAACAGCTAGAAAATTATTAAAACAACTCGAAAAAGAAGGGGTTTTAAAACTCTATTCCCCTAGCAGAAGAAATCCAGTATATATACCTAAACAAGAATAAAAAATTTTACACAATTACAAACTGGAATTTATTTATATTCTTCTTTAATTGCATTCTGCCTATGGAAGGTGTATAGTCAATGCCTGATTATGTAATAATAGGATCCGGTATAGTTGGCTTAGCAACAGCTTATTATATATCTGAGCAAGACAAGAATTCATCAATACTGATAGTTGATAAAGCTGATGGACCGGGAAGTGGGGATACTTCAAAAAGCGCTGCAGCCTTTAGATCTGCTTTTACTAGCAAACTGAATATTATGCTCTCTAAATCGAGTATAGAATTTTATTCATATTTACAAAATGTAAAAAATTTTGATCTAGGCATGAAATTTGTAGGCTATTTATTTTCTTTAGACAAGACAGGATATAATAACTTAAAAAAAGGCCTAGAGTATGCAGAAAAGCTAAACATAGAATTTTCAGAAATAGAAAGCAACTTTTTAGAAGAAAATCTTATGATTAAAACCCATGTAGAAGATAAAGAAGAATCAAGCCTAATTAATGCAGGCGATATATATAAATCGTTTTTATTTAAAAATGCAGGCATAATAGATCCAGAAAAAATAGTGGATTATTATTATTATAAACTCAAAGAAAAGAACGTGAACTTTTCTTTTGGTATTGGAATTAAAGAATTTATAATAGAACCAGAAAATCCTTTGGGCATTGAAGGAGAACCTTTTGTTTGGGAAGAAACGAAAGTTAAAGGAGTGAGATTAAATGATGGAACCATAGCAAAATCTAAAAAGAAGACGATAGCAGCTCTAGGGGCTTGGAGCAATATATATCTAAACAATATAGGTATAGATTCCTATAGTAGACCAAAGAAGAGGCAAATATTTTCAATAAGGGCTGACAATGAAGAATTGAAAAAAATATTATACGCAAATAATTTTAATAAAGAAAAATCAATGCCTTTTGTTATTATTCCTAAGGGTATTTATATTAGGCCTAACCCGTCTGAAAATACTTTTTGGATAGGTCTTAGCGATGAAATAGGAAGAAAAATTGAAGTAGAAGATAATCCTTTACCAGAGGAAAACTTCTATGTTTATAATATATTACCTGTATTATCTTTATATTTCGAACAATTTAAAGAAAAGAATCCTTACGCATCTTGGGCTGGCCATTATGATATAAGCTTTGACGGACAACCTGTTATATATGAACCCTTTGAAAGCGACCTAATAGTTTCAGCCGGTACAAGCGGGAGCGGAATTATGAAAGGAGACTCTATAGGAAGAATTACAGCTAGCCTTGCAACTGGAAAAGATTATGCTGAACTCTTCAATAAAGAGGAATTCGATGTATCGTGGTTAGGTCTGGAAAAAAGAATAATAGAAAAAGAATTTTTAATAATATAAAAATGTTCATTTTTATAGTATATCTTATTTATATTAAACACAATATAACATTATGGGGGCGAAATTGAATAACAAAAGAAATATATTATTAATAACAACAAACATAAAAGTTTTTCCAGAACCAGATATTTCGCTAAAAGATAATTATTCTTTCCATTACTTAGAGATTAAAGATTTATATTATATGGGTAAAGAGCAAATTATAAATAGGATTTTAAACTATATAAACAAATTTGATATTATAATTCTGCCAGGTAATATAATATGGGATTTTAGCGAGTTCAATGGAAAATTAGTCAAGGGAACAATGTCTCCATATTATCTATTTGATCTTCTAAAACATATAAAGCCTGAAGAGCTTAGTCCTAAGGTTAGTGCTGATAAAATTTATGGGAAAATTATTAAGCTAATTATAGAGGAAAAATTAAAAAATAGAGTTGAAAATCCATTGCTCAAAATAAAGAATCTGGAAATCTATAATTATCATCCAATGGTTTTTGCTGAAGTTTTTTTATATGGAAAAGATGGAGCAGATTATATAGTTAATATAGCAAAAAATTATATAGAAGATGGAGCAGATGCAATAATTCTTGGAGTAATGTCTTCTATATCTTATGATTACTTGAAGAAAGTAATTTATTTATTAAGTAAAACAATTCCAAACCCCATAGGATTAGATGGCAACATAGAAATTTTGAAGAAATTTAAGGATGATGTAGATATACTTATGAGCTTTTCTATGAAATCGATTTATGAAAACTTAGATTGGCTTTATGATAAAGTTTCTGTATTATTAATCAATGAAATAAATGAAAAAATTAAAAATAATATAGAAAAACTAAAAAAAGAAAAATTAAAAATAATATTAGATCCTATCGCATATCCTGCTCTAAGCCCCGGATTCTTGGATTCTTTAATAAGAGCTAGAGCACTCTCTAATTTAGGCTATCCTATAATGATTGGAATAAACAATGTAACCGAGCTAATAGATGCAGACACTACAGGCATAAATGCATTATCAACGTTTTTGTCTATAGAAGCAGGAGCAAGCATAATATTAACTGGAGAAGTTAGCGTTAAGAACAGAGGATCGGTTTTTGAAATAAAGAGGGCTATAGAAATGGCTAAAGAATCAATAATACTTAAAAAACCGCCCAAAGACACTAGTATAAACCTCTTAGCATTAAAAGAAAAAGATTGGTTAAATAACAATATAAAAATATACGGCAATAGAGATACTATAAATATAATCATAGATGAAAAAAGCATACAAATATCATGCAAGGAGGATTGTCCTATATCTAGTTTGCAACATTTAGAAAAGAAAGACCTTATAAAATTATCAATACTGATTTACAGATATTGTTCTCCTTGGTCTATGAAATGGAATTGCTAAAAACAATATTTATTTGACCTAAAGGATGACTTTAATTATTTTGTAGAATCTCTTCAATTTTATTTAATCTACCTTCTATTCTAGCAAACGCTTTACTATATGAAATTTTTTCTGGAATACATTTTATGCATAACGGTGAAACTGATATATATCCTTTTTTTACCATAACTACGTCACTTCCTTCATCTCCACCTACATAAGCCGTTTCTAAGTTGTCTGTCTTCCATCCCAAAACCTGATAAACATTTTCACTAGAATCAATTTTAACATCTATATTTGAAAGCCAAGAGAGTTTAGTTACCTTTATTCCTAACGGATTTACTGGAGGGAAGTTAATGTTAATTAAGTCTATTTCTTCTTCTTTAAAAATATCTAATAATAGGTAAGATATTTCAGCAGTTATCTTTGCTGCATTTCTTAACAAATTATCTTGTTCTTTGGTTTTTATACCTCTTAAAACACCAAAACTAGATGCAATACCCTTATAGCCTAACAAAACACCTTCTAAAGCACCACCTATTGTGCCGCTTGAAAAGAAATCCATTAAGCCCATATTTGGACCTATATTTATTCCTGACAATATCAAATCAGGTTTAACATCACCTAAAAGATATTTTATTCCTATAGCTACAGCGTCAGCTGGCTTTCCGTCAACACACCATGATTTTTTAGCATATTTTACATCACATTTTTCGACCTTAACATTAAATGAATGAGATTTTCCTGCTCCGCTAACCTGATTTTTTGGAGCTACAACATATACATCAAACCCTTTTTTGTTTAGCTCTTCTATCAAATATTTTATTCCAGGGCTTTCGATGCCGTCGTCATTAGTTATCATTACTGATCCTATCATTTTTACCACCTTTCCTTATTTGCAATAAACTAGAGTATTGCTAAATTTTTATAGTTTACCTAATCCTATTGGTAATTTGTTAAAAAATATTAGTTTCAATTAACATTTTAAGATTGAGGCGATAAAGTTGAGTCAAAAAGAGCCATTTTTATTTAAGAGCTATGAAAGGATCATAGGAATAGCCCATGATGTAAATGAACTAAAAAATGAGCTTGAAAGGCTTTCTAAAATAGATCCCAATGCAGTAAATTACCATATAAAAGAAAAGCATATAGCAATGTGGCTTTATTATATAGGTGAAAATGACCTTGCAAAAAAATTTGAGAATGTAAAAGACATAAACCAAGCGCTTTCACTTTTAAATGAAGAAAAAAGGTCAGTTCATGAACAAACTCCTCTTAAAGAAAACACAACAATTGAACAATCAAAACCTGAATCTCAGCAAAAACCAAAAAGAAGAGGAGGAAAGAAGAAAAAACTTCAATAAAAATATTTTCATATGTTTTTATTCTCTTATTTTAACATATATAAATGGGAGAAAAAATGACAGATTTCAGTAAAGAAGTTGAAGAAATGCTTTCTCTATATGATTCGTTTCCCAAGCAAATACAGGAAGGTTATAAAAAAGGGATTGAAATAAAATCGTTCGAAAGAAAATTTAAAGGAGTTATTTTATCAGGTATGGGAGGTAGTGGAGTAACAGGGGATTACATAAGAATTTTGGGATTAAACTCAAAAATTGATATTCCTATAGAAGTAGTTAAAGGGGATACATTACCTAGCTGGGTTAGCAAAGATTATTTGGTCGTTGCAATTAGTTACTCAGGAAACACTCATGAAACTCTCTCATGCGCAAGACAAGCATATAATATTGGGGCAAGCGTCATAGCTATAACTAGTGGGGGAAAATTAGAAGAGCTAGCTAAGAAAAATGGTTCACCAATTGTTTTAATAGATAAAAAATACTATCCCAGAACTGCTATAGCAGAGCTGGTCTCTTCTACATTAGGATCCTTAAAATCCCAAAACATAAACTTAATAAATGATAATGAAATTAAAGATGCTATAGAATCATTAAGAGGAACCTCTAGAGGAGAAGGGCTAAATATTGCAAGCAATATTTCTGACAAAAATCTTTACATATTATCAGGTTGTGGTCCTTATGAATTGCTAGCTAATAGATGGAGGCAAGAGTTCAGTGAAAATGCAAAAGCTATAGCTAAATCAGAGCTATATCCTGAATCAGCGCACAATGATATAGTAGTATGGCAAGTAGAACAAATGAAAAACACAGCATTCATACTATTTGCACCAGATGAAAAAGATAAGTTGTGCTTTATTCTTGCGAACCTACTAGAAGACATTTATAGAAAACAGGGATCAACTCTAATAAAAATAAATCCCAGGGGTAATAATCTATTTTCAAAGCTCATTCAAGGCACATTACTAGCAGGTTATGTATCAGTTTACTTAGCAAAGTTAAAAGGAATTAATCCTACAGATACTTCAATAACTGGGAAATATAAGGAATCGCTTGAAAAGGCTAATCTAAATTAATTAAAATTCTTACAAATAAATTAATTTTTATATATAATAAAATTTGATTTTCTCATATAAAAAATATATTAATGTTGATAATTTATTATAATGTTGGTGTATGATATAGTGCATAAAATTGGGAATGAAGAAAGCCAAGGTTTATACCAATACAAGGCAATGATTTTAGATAGCGTCCATGGATTTATACCAATAAATGCAGGCGAATATTGGATACTTCAAACTCCTTTTATGAGAAGGCTTCACAATATAAAACAACTCGGTGCTAATTACCTTGTATTTCCTTCGGCTAAACATACTAGACTTGAGCATTCCCTTGGAAGCATGCACATAGCCTCAAGAATGGCAAACAAAATTTTAAACTATGCCTTGTCGGAACATAATTCAAAACTATGTGCAGCTCTTTTTACTACTTGTAATGAAAAGGCTTACAATAGCTTTATTCAAGTAGCAAGATTAGCAGGCTTGCTTCATGATTTAGGCCATTTAGCTTTTAGCCATATGATAGAGTCCGGAATAAAAAACCTTTTAACATATTCAAACGAAGACAATAAAATAAGTGAAGCTGTTTCTGCAAAACTAAGAAATATATTGTCTATGTTGGCAGAAAAAGGGGGTAAAGTTCATGAATTCTACACATATTATTTTATAGATCAATTATCAAAAATGGCAGAAAAAACAGAATTCTCATTATTAGATGTTTCTATAAGAGCAGCAGCTGTTTCTCTATTTGATGAAAATAATAAAGAAGTATTGGACGAACTTAATTTGACAAGCGAAGCGGCACGAATAATAAAAAGTATAATCTCTAATGAAATAGTTGATGCTGATAGACTCGATTATTTACAAAGAGACGCATTAACTTCGGGTATTGTTTATGGAAACATTGATATCGATAGGCTAATTTATGGGATTAAGCTTGCAATGGATGGAGAAAAAACTTATATCACATTAGATATGAAAAGCATGCCAACGTTAGAAGATATATTTGATGCAAGATATAAGATGTATAAATCTGTTTATTTCCACCATAAATCAATTGCAATAAGCAAATCTGTAGAAAAATTCGTTAATGGATTAGCTGATGAATGGGATAATGTTAAACTGGACCTATATAAAGATATAGACCTGGCAGATTTCCTTAACCCTATAATATTATCTAATGCTATAGCTAATGATTATTATTATTTTGATGATGATGAAATGGATGTTATAATAAAGGCATCGGCAATAAAAGGTTCAACCCAAATAAAAAGGTGGGCCCTAAGTTTACTAAATAGGAGAGAACTATTACCAATATCGGTATTTAAGAGGCCGGAACAAGTTATGATAATTGCGTCCCAGATATTAGAAAAGCTTGGCAAAAAATCTTCTGGCGAAAACATAAGAAAGTTAGTTAAAGGAATAGATAGAGATAGGATAAATGATTTTGTTAGAAAAAAATTAAATATAGATTCGGCTAAGGTAGATTATTATGATGAGGAAATAATAAGTGAAGACAAAATAATGAAAATTTCAAATATATTTAATTGGAAAGAATCAATGTATATAAGGAGTTTGGTTCAAATAGGGTCAATACCGGTTTTCCTAGTTTATGTATACTCTGATGACGAAAACGACCACATAAATTTGAGAAATAAAATTAACGAAATAAGAAAGTCTGTATCTGAGGAAATATCAAATGTGTTTGAAGAAAGAGCCAAAGATGTGGACTAAACTAACCCTTTCCAGTTTATAGGAAGAGATTTTAGCTCTTACATAATTATCTTGGGAAGTTATTAATTAAGTCTATAGCAGAGCTTAACGTGTATTTTTGAGGTATTAATACATTAAATTTTGAACACATTTCTTTTAAAATGTTATAAGTTGAAGGCCCTATTGAAATTATTGTAATATCATTCTGTTTGATGTAATTGCAAAAAGCTTTTGCAATTAATGGAGATGATAACAAAACATACTGTATATTATTTTTAGTTAAAAATTCGTTTATATTTAATAAGTTTTCATAATTTATGCTTTCCTCATAGAGATTTACCTCAATAAAATTTATGCCTTTTTCTTTTAAAACCTCATTTATATCTTTTAGACCCTGTCTTGATCTAGCCAATAAAACACACTTGCTATTGATTTTAACTAATTCAACTCCCAATTCTTTTCCAGTATAGTTTTTAGGCAATAAATCAGGTTTCTTACCTAAATTTATTTCAATTGATTTAGCTGTTTCTGAACCTACCGCAGCTAATTTCTTATTATTAATCTTTTCAATTATTAAATCAAACACTTTATTGTTTTTAGCATCGTCAGCCAATATCTTCGGTCCCCTTGGACTAGTAAATACAATCCAATCGCAACTATCAACATTATTCAAGAAGTCCATTGAAGATTTATTGATTGGAATTATATTTAATATTGGCAAAAAAACTATTTCTACATTATTTTCTAATTTTTCTTTAATGTGTTTTGGATATTCTGGCCCTAAATACAAAACTAACTTTTTTTCCACAAGTTATCCCTCATATTTATAGTTTTTCCAACAATTATTATAGCAGGATTTTCTATGCCAAGCTTATCATAGCTTTCTAAGATTTCCTTAATTGACCCAGTTATAACTTTTTGATTTTCAGTAGTTGCATTAATAATGATTGCACACATTTCATCATATCCTCTTGCGTTTCCTATTTTTTCTAAATTTTCTTTTAAAGTCGAGATGCCCATCATAACAACAATTGTATCGCTAAATTTTGCTATTTCTTCAACTTTAACAGTTTTTCTACTTTTTTCTTTGGCTTCTCTGCCGGTTATAACAGAAAAACTTGATGATAAGCTTCTATTTGTTAAAGGTATGCCAGAATAAACTGATGCCCCTATAAATGAAGGGATTCCAGGTATAACTTCACATTCTATTCCATGTTTTATTACATAATAACATTCTTCCTCTCCTCTTCCAAACACATAAGGATCTCCACCCTTAAGTCTGATAACTTTTTTACCTTCTATAGCCTTTTTGACTATGATTTCATTTATTTCCTCTTGTTCCATTTCATGTTTACCAGGCGATTTTCCGGCGTATATCAGCTCACAGTCATTTCTACAATTATTTAAAATCCTTTTTGGTATTAGCCTATCATATATGACAACATCAGCTTCTTTTAAAATATTTAATGCTTTAACAGTTATTAAATCAGGGTCCCCAGGTCCTGCACCAACAATATATACCTTACCTTTCAATTCATTTCAACACCCTATCAATAATGCCATAAACAAATTCTCCTGCTTTTTTACCCAAGTTTTCTGCATTATTTAAGTTATCCTTAAATCTAATTATTTCCATAAATTTTCCATCAAATGATGCAAGCCCTACTATTATCACAATTTTATCACCATATATCATAGATACCGCGCCTAAGGGTGAACCACAGCCTGCTTTTGCTTCCTTCAAAAATTCTCTTTCAGCCAATGCCATATAATTGGTCAATTTATCTGTATAATTTGATAGATTTTTTACCTTTGAGTTATCCTTAAGCCCAACAACTGCTATTATACCTTGACCTGGCTCTGGAGGGAACGCATCTATAGGCAAAATAATTCTTTTTGGATCTAATCCAAGCCTTTTGATTCCCGATTCTGCCAATATGATATAATCATACTCATTATTATTAAGTTTCCTAATTCTTGTATCTATATTGCCCCTTAAAGGCTTAATTATCACTTTATCATTATAATGCATTAAAAACGATTTCCTTCTCATACTTGAAGTACCAACAACAGATCCTTCTGGTATTTTCCTAATATCATCCACTGCATTTTTCGAAAAAATTAAAGAATCATTAGGAACTTCTCTAGGCAATACCATTGCTATATCAAGTCTTGGATCTAAATCCCTAGGCAAATCTTTCATACTATGTACTGCTATATCAGCTTCTCCTTCAAGTACCAAATTGTTAACTTCTTTTTCAAACAAACCCTTTTCTCCTATATTGTATAAAGGTTTATCTTGAATAATGTCTCCTTTAGTTGTAACTACTTTAATTTCTAAATCAACATTTATGAACCTATTTATATAATTTTTAAACAATTCAACTTGTTTTAAACTTAACTTACTTCCCCTCGTTGAAACAGCTAATTTCAATCACGTCCCCCTAATCAGCTCAATTATTTTTTCTGCAGTATAATGTATCATATCCTCGTTATGCTCATAGCTAGTAAATATAGTCTCAAATTGACTAGGAGGTATAAACACTCCTTTAGATAAGAGCTTTTCGTGTAACATAGAATATATTTCCTTATTAGCTTTCCTTGCATCATCTGCATTAGATACTTCTTTTTCCGTAAAGAATATCTGCATCATACTTTCTACCCTATTTATGGTATATTTTATTCCATAATCAAGTAATAGTTCATTTAGAATCTTAGCTGCTTTAGATGCCTTCTCTACTGCATTGTTTTTTTCCATAAACTCCAAAGTAGAAAGACCAGCAATCATAGAAATAGGGTGAGCATTAAAGGTTCCTGCATTAAATACTTTACCTTCTGGAGTTAGAGATTCTAAAATTTCCTTTTTAGATACCACTGCCCCTATTGGGAACCCCCCTCCTATTATTTTTCCTAGAGTTACTATATCAGATTCTATGCCAAAATATTTTTGAGCCCCACCCATAGATATTCTGAAACCTGTTATAACTTCATCAAATATTAGAAGAGATCCATAATTCTTTGTTATCTTTCTAACTTCCCATAGAAAATTCTTATTTGGTTTAATAACACCCATGTTTCCTATAACAGGTTCTAAGATCACAGCAGCTATTTGATCACCATAGCTATTAAATATGGATTCTATTGAGTTTAAATCATTATATTTAGCAACTAAGGTTAATTTTGCAACATCTTCGGGCACTCCTAGACTATTTGGTACTCCGAACTCGGTTGCAGCGCTACCTGCTTGTACTAGAACGGCATCATGAGAACCGTGATAGCAACCATCAAATTTTACTATATATTTTCTATTAGTAAAGCCTCTAGCAAGCCTTATAGCCGTCATAGTAGCTTCAGTTCCAGAATTAACAAACCTAATTTTCCCTCCAGGTTTTATATAGCTTATTATTTTTTCAGCTAACTTTATCTCATTTTCTTTGGGAACACCAAATAACCAACCCTTATCTAACTCTTCTTTAATTTTATTTAACACATAATCATTAGAATGACCTAATATAAGCGGCCCATAACCTAATACATAATCTATTAATTTATTTCCGTCTTCATCATAAATGTATGCTCCTTTACTATATTTAACGAAAAAAGGATATGGCTTTACTGCAGCTCTAACTGGGCTATTTACTCCACCTGGAAAAACTTCTTTAGCTCTTTCATATAGTATTTTGCTTTTGTCAGACAATATTATACACCTATTAACTTTGTTAACTAAAAATGTATTAAATATTAATAATCTGGCAAAATTTAATTTATTCAAATTTGCTTATTATATCAAACACTTTCTTTACTAATTCTCTTCTAGGCATAACACCTAAATCTATATCTTTAATTAATTTTGATATTTCTTCGGGGTTTTCAGATAAAAGCAATGAAAAACTACCTATCCATGAATTTAGTTTTATAAGCTTTTTCATGTAATTCGATATTAAAACAGGATCTCTTGTTCCGATTTTTTCCGAAATAGCTATTATTAATGCCATTGGTCTTTCTTTCTGTAATTCCCAAGATGGCTCATCTAACATAATTTTACCCTAGCTAGCAGTATGTGTATTACTTTATTTTAGTTATCTAATTCAATAATACCTAATTGGTTATTTAAAACATTATTTTAAGAAAAATTAAATTCTATGGATAGATTCTATTTCCGCTTTCCTTTAAAGCTTTATATCCTGGAAGTCTTCTTTCAAGCTCTTTGAAGAATTCATCATTTCTAAGCGTTTCAATAAATTTTTCAACATATTTGTTTTCTAATTTATCCTTTCTCACAACGAAATCATAAATTTCATAACCTATTGGTATAAAATCTAAATTAAAAGTTTCAGCCATATATCTTAAAGACATTCCGGCGTCAGCCCTACCTTGTAAAATTGCTGTTGCTACAGCAGAATGAGTCTTAACTTCATACATATAACCTCTTATAATTTTTTCTGGATTTATAACTCCTAAATCTTTTAATAACTTATCTAATAAAACTCTAGTCCCCGAACCTTTGTTCCTATTTATTATAACTACATCATCCCTAAGAAAATCTTTAACTCCATTTATTTTCTTGGGGTTTCCTTTTTTAATTAGTATTCCAACTTCTCTTGAATACCCTCTATATATGTATACTTTATCCTCTAAACTCATTATCTTTGGTATGTGTATATTATAATTCATAGTACTTTCATCAAGAAGATGAGATCCTGCTAAATCAGCATCACCTCTCTTAATAGCTTGCCACCCTCCCATAGAACCGACATTTATTATTCTAGTATTTTGTATTTTAGATATCCCAAGAACAACCTCAATCCCAGGGCAATTGCTACCAATTATAGTTAAACTAGGAGGTTTAATTGAGGATGAAAATAAATAAACATCAACATCTTCATTTTCTTCAAAGTACTCCCTGTTTTCCTCTGCAACTATGTAACCATCAGAAATGCTAATTCCAGCAATGGAACCGGAACCACTTAATATTGGATAGGCACTTAGGCTATCTTTATTCCATACCAATTGAACTGGTATTAGCTCGGTAAACCCTCTACCAGCATTTAATCTGAAAGGAATCTTAGCCTTTACTTTAGACTTTTCGGAATCCTTTTTACCCATCATTTTTCTAACTACTGGCTCAACAATGTTATATAGGTTCATCATAGCAGATAATGGAAATCCAGGAAGACCAAATAAAATTTTCTTATCTAAAACCGCTATAGCAGTTGGCTTGCCAGGCCTTGACTTTAATCCGTGTACTATAATTTTAGCTCCAATATCATTAAAGACTTTATATATCATATCGCCATAACCTGCTGACGTACTACCTGTCGTTATTAAAATGTCAGCTTCATTTAAACTATTTTCTATTTCTTTTTTCATCTTTTCATAATTATCTGGCAATATACCTTTAAAATAAACTTCGGAGCCTAGCTCTTTCAGCATTGATGTTATTACATAACCGTTCGTATCGTAAACTTTTCCATGAGATAACATTTTTCCTGGTTCCTCAATTTCTACCCCTGTTGAATAAACAATTATTTTTGGGGGCCTGTAAACCTTTACTTTATTTAATCCTAAACCTGCAAAAACTGCTAACTCTCTTGGAGTTATTTGAGTTCCTTTTCTTATTACTGTATCTCCAGTTGCAATATCGCTTCCAGACATAGAAATATTTTCTCCGGGAGAAACCATTCTATACACTTTTATTTTATTCTCTTTCCTACTAACGTATTCTTCCATAACTATTGCATCAGCTCCTCTTGGTACCATTGCTCCTGTTGAGATCTGAGCAGCCTTACCTTCTTTTATTTCAACTGTTGGATTAGTTCCAACTTCAACTTTTCCTATAACCTCGAGTTCTTTTGGTTCTATTTCACTGGCCCCTGCTACGTCTATTGATCTAACTGCATATCCATCAACTGTAGATCTATCAAAGGGAGGATAGTCTATAGGAGCTATAAGGTCTTCTGCTAGTACTTTATTTACTGATTCAAATAAAGGAACCTCTATAACCCCTAAAGTATCTATACCATTTAATTCTTTTTCTATTAAATTTAATGCCTCTTCTACAGATACTAATTTATGAAATACTAGTGCCATATTTCCACCAAATAATTTAATTAAGCTCAAGACATTTATTTTTATAAACATATTTTTACACTTAGAAGCAATTTAAATTAAACTTTTTTCTCTTTTAATTTATTAAAAATAATAACAGGCAAGAGTTTTATTAATAGATTAACTACATTCCTTTAGGATAGAATCTCTGGCGAAAGAATATGAAAAAAGAGGCAAGAATTTTCATAAATAAATGTAAAGAAAACATTTGTTGCGGTATAGTATTAAGGTTTTATTCAATAGATGGTTTTGTAGTTTCTATTAATGGATGTCAAGGATTATGCGATAAGCTCAAAGAAACTGGATATTTTTATGAATTATCCTATTTTAATGGTGATTGCAATTGTGGTCTAGATAATAGCATAGAAGTAAACCAAAAATATCATTTATTTTTATTAAACTTAATCGAAGAATTTGAAAACATTTATAAAAATGCGGGGGGTGGGGTTTGAACCCACGCAGGCCTACGCCAACGGGTCTTAGGCCCGTCCCCTTTGGCCAGGCTCGGGCACCCCCGCGCATTTATACAATTATCTAGCTTACCCTTAAAGTATTTATCGTTTGTATCTCAAATAGTTTTGCATGGTTCCTGATTTCCTCTCTAAACGGTTCTTCAATGCTTTTATGTGTTTACCCGTGACGTAACTTTTCCTTACTTTTAATCTAATTCCGCCACGGGCACCCCTCTTAAGGGATCATACACAGTCACCCTTAACTCATTGGGGCTAGTCGAGGGAAACACCACTACCCTCCCATCCACTTTTTATCACTCCCACTCTTGTGAGCAGCGCTCGTCATCAGGTAGGGGGTCACCAATAAAAACTGTTTCGGTAATACTATATAAACGTAATCAACATCAAAACGATATTTAGAAGTAATTAAAAATAACTAGTAGTTACGTAGAAGTGTTACAATCTCTATAATTTACAACAGAAAGCGTCGTCCTTTAGGGCGGAGAGGAGGTCAGACCTATAAAGGGTCATCATACTGCATTTTCTTAAGACTTGGATATAGTTATTTGTGACAAAGCAAACGGCAGCCTCGCCCATCAGGGCATGGGAGAGGTCAGCTTCCTAAGGGAATGCTTTATTTAATCTTTTCAGAATTAAAACCTACTCCTAGAAGGAGCATGTTTGTTCTTTTTACAAAGAATTTTCTGTTTCGGTAAAAAATCAATCCTCTATATTTATATTCATTTCTTTTATTTTTTGAAGGTATTTATCTCTAAATTCTAAATTTATTTCTTTTATTTTTTTCAGGGCTTCAATCAGTTTTTCCTTAGGATCTATACCTTCTTCTAAATCAATATATATTATTAACTTATTCTCAAGCGGATGTGGAATCTCATAATATGCTATATTTACACCTTGCAAACCCTGCAGAACAGTCGATAACAAATTTCCTAAAGTATGATCTTCATTTTCTATTTCTACCTTATAAATACCTTGCTCAGTCTTACTAATTTTAATATTACCTACCATACTATTACACCTTGCTCATCATTTCATACGTTTCCTTCCAGCTATATTTAGTATATATCTTGTTTTTATTCTCTTCTAAAATTCCTAAACTTAATCCCTCTTGTATAAAATTATCAGCATCGCTTAAATTTTTCCCATGCATTGTTAAATAGCATGCTAAGACTTTTTTAACCGCATTGCTATAATTTTTCTGCGATACCTCTTTTAGATTTTTTTCTAAATCTTTTATTAAAGATAGCAACTTTTCCTTATTTGCAGTTGTTATTATATGAGTTTCATCAATATCCGTTTTATATCCTTGTTTACTTAAAATAAAAACCAAAATATCCAAAAAATCCTTCCCACCACTTGGATTTATATCACTTATATTGTATTTAAATCCATTAACTTTATTTTTATTAGATTCAAAAGCTAATATTTCCTTTATTTTTGACTTAATATAGTTAATATCTCTAGGAGTTATAAAGAAAATTATGATTAATTTATTATCTTCTATTCTAATTAATGCCTCCTGGCTCGATATAACCTCATTAATTTTCCTGAAAATGATCTCAGCATCGTATCCCTCCTTTAGGCTAAAAACTAATTTCTTTTTTATATTTTTCACCTTTCTGCACCTGAGACCTCATTTGTAAGGATGGTAAATTAAGCATAAATACATTTCAAACATAAAATGCTTTGTTATGTTACCTAAAGTAAAATAAATAAGGCTATAAACATAGCCCATGCCTCTCGTTAAGGCATGGATCATGGTATGTAAACAACTTGAAAAAAGAAGAATTTTTTTCCGTGAAAGGACTGGAAACTCCAAAGCTCCATTCTTAAGGGCAGGTAGTTTACTAATTACACCTACGGTGGTATCATTATTGTTTTTTTCATACCTATCTTTAATAGTTTAGAAGTAGCCAAATTTGATATTTTCCTTTTTTCAACATTACCACATTTTGGGCATTTAAGCTGGTCGTTATTAATTGGAGCCATTATTTCTCCGCATTTAGAGCACATAGAATATATAACACCAAACTGAGGCCCTTTTAATGATAGGTTAAATGGATTTGTTGAACTGATAACTTTAGCTAATATAATATCACCAGGCTTCACTATATCCATTAAGTCATTATATTTATCGACGCCAATTTGATTTGAGAGAATCGCGCCAGATAATGGACTTGAAAATTCATGTTCCCACTTAGGCCTTGGATATAAAACTATAACGCCAAATATGTCGACAAATATTATATTTTCTTTTACAGATGATACTGAACATAAAACAATGCTGTTTTTCTTAGGTATCTTTATTTTTTTATGAGAATTTACAGAAACAGTCTTATTGTTAAGATCTATAGCTATTTTTCCTAATAAAGATGATCTTAAAAATCCTGTTTCTTGATCTATATACACTCCGTCTCCTTCAACAAACTCTTCCTGCTGAGCCACTATTTCTCCTGGAACTACTATATCATTTTTCAAAGAGAACGACATCTACTTTTACCCTCCTTATTCTGCTCTTATGATGTTCCATTGAAGCTGGTATTGGGAATTCTCTAGTGTTTATTAATCTCAACCTATACCCCCACCTATAGCTTAAAGCAGAGTGGAAATTTAAATTTCCAGATTTGAGAACTGAATAAATTCTATTTGGATACAGAGAAAAAGCGTACTCTAAAAATGTTTTATCTGCATTTCTTTTCCACACTCCAAATGGAGGATTCATAATTATTAAATCTACGGAACCCTTTTTTATTAAACCTAGGCCTTTATTAATATAAGCCTTTATTAATATAAGCCTCCCTTTTAGTCCCAAAGATTCTTCAGCATTCAAGCAATATTTGAAAAATCTTTCATCTATTTCTACACCTATAGCTTTTGATGCTCCAAATAATAAAGAGGCTAAGGCTATCCTACAAGTCCCTGAACCCAAATCAAGAACTGTTGAACCATCAATTACATTTGAAATATATGCATGATTAAGCATGTCAAAAATAATTTCTGAAGGAGTATTATATTGCTCCAATTTACGAATAGGATTATCCATTAAAGGTAATTCATTTTCTAGAAAAACCTTAACATTTTTAATTACATCCTTTTTATTCAAAACTAACACCAATATTAAGTTACCATGGAAACATATACTTGTCTATTTTTCCAGTTAAAGCCATGTAAGCTTCCCCTGGAGACAAAACAGGTTTCTCGTAATCAATTAAATCATCTATAGGAATTCTAGGACAACTAGTTATTATAAATGCATCATACCAATCATTATCTACAGATCTTAGGTTAATTTCGTTTATGTTTTCTGATGAAAGGAGAACATATTGCTTCTTAGATAGCATTTTTATTATAATGTTTAATATTGAAGGTCTATATTGGCCTGTTTTTAAACCTATTATTACTCCCCAGTGATTAGCCTCAATAGCTTTTGATATAGAAAATAACCTTTTTTTATAATATTTAGTTCCTATTGGTGTAAAGTCTCTAACAGAATTGCTATAAAGGTCTATTTGAGCTATTGGTTTTAAAGTAGCTAAATATAAACCTAGTGGATGAAATTCTCCACCTCCTAAAAATATATATCCATCAATTTTTTTGTCAAGAACTGGCCTAAAATCACAGCCTATTATTTGTCCCGGTTCATAATAAGGATATAAAGCTTTTGATTCAATAATATTATATTTTTTATCTAAAATAATATTAGAAATTTTATTATATAAGTGAGTATGCTGCGCTGTCAAAGCAATAGATATATTTTTAACATTATAATTATTTAATATTTCTAAAGCCCTTAATACAAGAGCCTCGTCTACATCTATTTTACTTAAAGCTTTAACAAACACAACTCTATTTCTTATATTATCAGGTAGAGATGAAGGAGATAAATAGTTGGGATATTCTGAATGACCTATGTGTATAATTATATCTGGGTTAAGAATAGAAAATATTTGATTATATTGTAAATCGCATGCCCCATAGATATTCTCCATATGAATTATCGGTTCGGCATTATATCTTTCCCTTATGCAATTAGCTATTACTAGAGAAAATTGTTTTAAACCATCAGGCAGTTGTATCAAAACTTTTTTGTCTTTTAAATTAATATCTGGAAAAATTAAAGTATAAGGAATCCCACAATCTAAGTTCTCAGGCATTATTGTTTCTCCGTTTTATCTTCGGATAATATAATCCTTGTTCTAAGAGGTAATTTTGAGGCCCCCCTTCTTAAAGCTTCTTTTATCTTTTCTATATCGGATTTTTTACCCCAAACTTCAATTAATTTATCCCCACTATGAACTATAGCAGCTACACCTATTGGAGTACCGAAAGAAAGTCTCATACCATCTTGCAATCTGTCTGCACCTGCAAATGCCATCATTTTATTTTCTCTTATTACCTGATGAGGATATTTTGGTATCCTCATATAATAATTAGCATCTCCGACTTCTGTTGATAAGTATTTGCTTGTCATAACTCTTGTTGCCTCTAACGCATTTGACCTTATTTGACCGATCTCTAGTGAAATTAAGTCAAGCTTGACTTCATAATTCCTTAACATTTCTTTATTTCCCATCTCAAATTTTGTTATTTTAGGTGGCGGCGCACCATGTATATACTCCTTTCTTGTATATGGTTGACTAGTTATGTGCGAATAGCATCTTCCAGGTCTCATCGGCATACTTTATCACCTACTTTATTTTTATATTCAACCCCTTTAAAAGTTTGTATTCTATTATTTAAAAATTAACAAAAAATCTCAATATTTATAAGTAATTATGGATTAAGCTTTTAATAAATTTTTACCCCTAATTAATGTGGGTAAGCTATATGCAGGAATTGCCGAAGGAAATAGAAAATTTTCTTCTAAACGATATATCAAAAATAGCTAAGGATGTTGATGAAAAAAATGAAATACCCAAAGACTTCATTGAAAATATGAGAGAAATAGGGTTATTCAGTTTAAGAAAATATGGATTAAGTGGGCTATATAGAGCCGTAAGACTGGCGTCTAGATCTAGCCCAGCTATAGCTCACGTAATAATGATTAGTGGATCTGGATCATTAAAGTCAGGAATAGACAATTCTATTTTCTCAGTTACAATAACAGAACCAGGTGGAGGAACCGATATAAAAGCAAATTTAAAGACAGTCGCAGAAGAAGACTCTGAAGGAAATGCTATCATAAATGGGGAAAAAATTTTTGGAAGTAATGCATTATATGCAGATTATTTTATAATATTGGCCCAAGGACCTCAAGGACCAACTCTTTATTTAGCTGAAAAACAAGAAAATATAAAGATCAAACCTATGGAACTGATCAGTTTTAGAGGTGCAGGTATATCGAATGTAATTTATCAAAACACTAAGGCCAGGAGAATTTCCATACCTGGAAAAGGGCTTAGAGAAGCATTAGAACTTATTAACTATGGTAGACTTGGTTATGGCTCTATAGCATTAGGAATAGCAGAAGGAGCCCTTAAAGAAGCAGGAAAATACGCATTAAGCAAGAAAATATTTGATAAAGAATTATCAGAATATCAATCTGTAAAATGGATGTATGCAGAAGTCGAAATTAAAATAAAATTGCTTGAAGCTTTTATAGATAATGCTATTCAAAAATACAATAACAATAGTTCATTAGATCCATTAGATTCTGCCATATCAAAGGTTACTGCTGGAGAATTGGCACAAAGAGCTACATGGATAGGAGTGCAATTATTGGGGGGAAGAGGGCTTAGTTATGGTACATTATTAGAGAGGTTGTCAAGGGATTCTAGGGTTTTAGACATAGGAGAAGGAGCAAGAGAAGTGTTGCTTGATTTTATAGGAGATAATGCAATTAAGAAATATAAATAATTAATAATATAAACATTTAACACTTTTTCGAATCAATAATATAAATTGAATAAATATCATTTTGTTTTTAAAAGGAAAAATTTTTAAATATTAGAAATAAGTAAATATAACTAGGTGAAAAATGTGGAAAATAATGAAGTTAAATCTATAAAGGCTTTAATTCAATGTGTATCCGTACCAGACTACGACCTTGCTGCACAAATACTTAACTACTTGCTTGATAAAAAAGAATTAAGCGTTAGAGATTTAACTAAAGTTTTAAGCGTTAGCTATCCTCTTGCTCTGAGAGTAGTAAATGATCTAGCAGGATTGGGAATTGTAGAGACTAGCAAATTAAAAGTTGAAGGAAGAGGAAGACCAAGAAAATTAGTTAAAATTAATGTTAGCAAGCTTTTAGAAATGTTGGACGGCTGTAGGAAAAATTTAGATGAAGCTGAAAAAATATTAAAACAAAAACCTAGGATTTAGATTCCATCCATAGCTTCAACAAAGTCCATTATTACTTTATTTGGATCTTTCGCTTTCATTATTGCGCTAGCTATTAGAACTCCGGACGAGCCCAACTTTATCGCTTTAACAGCATCATCGGGTATAGTTATACCGGCTCCTGCTAAAACAGGTATATCTTTAATTTTTTTAACAGCATTTACTGAATCAGTTATTATTTCGGGTTTAGCTCTTGAAACTGGTATACCAGAACCAATAAGCTCTGGAGGCTCGACTGCTATCATAGTCGGATCTAAATAAGCTAATCCAGCTGCCTCTCCAGAAGTATCTGCGCAAACTAAAGATTCTTTTCCAGTTTCTTTAATTTTCTTAACTATTTTTTCTATATCCCTATAAACAATTTTATGCTCACTATGGTTTACTAACGAGCCTTTAACTTCCAAGTACTTTAATGATTCTGAAGACAAATAACCTGTGTAAGCACCAAATTCCAATGGATCTAAATGTTGCAAAAATATATCATCATAAATGTTGTACAACTTACTTATCATAACTGATGGGACTGCTAATATTATGCGCACACTATTATATTTAGATCTTAATTTATTTGCAGTTTTTGCAATATCTAATGCAACATTATTATATGCTGTTTCATATGATTTAAAATTTATAGCAAACACATACCTCATTTTAACCACAATCTAGATAGGAAAATTTTAACTAAATATGCTTAACAGAAAAATTTATAATGAAAATTTCGCTTATAATTCCTCTAATTCATGCCTTAGTTTAGGTTTATAACCTAACTCAAAAGGCCTAAACCTTTTTTCTAATTTCTTTAATACATCAGGCAAAGTAGTGTATTCCATATCTTCTGGACCTAATCTATGTGGCATAAATGGACCGTGTCTTCTCATATATTCTGCAATAATTTGAGCTTGCCTTCTTGTTTCATCGTATGCAACATCATCAAACAAATCGCTTGGCCCTATCAAATTTCCATTTTTAATATTAAAACCAAGAGCAGCAATTCTTGGCGGTCCATCAAATCTAGTCATTTTTGCATCCTTTATTCCAACAGGCATTAATGGACCAGTATGACTTCCTCTCATCCATCCTTCTACCAAATGAGGGAATGAAAATGGCTCTAGAATTTCGCCTAAAGCTGGAAATCCGCTTTGTGCTCTGGCAATCATTACAGGATCGTCTTTTCCTATATATTTTCCTGCTATGAGACTGAGCCTTTCAGAACTAATAACAGATGCTATTTCTCCATCTTTTCTATGAACAAATTTAACAACGTACCTAGATGGTGTTCCAATTAAAGCCAATAAATCGTATAAATCTTGGGGAATACTGAAATCTATTGCTTTACCTTCATACACGTCTAATACTGTGAATATAAAACCTTCATGCATTCTAGGATCTATTACTAATCCGGCAGTATTGAATGGATCAGCAAAAATTTTATATAAAGGTAAATTAAATGCTCCAGGTTCAGTCTTGTCTGCCATAAAAATTACAACAGGTTCTGCAGGCCTCTCATTAAATTCCATTTCAGCAACTCCTGGACCCATACCTCTTATGTTACCGCTAAACGAGCTACTCAATAGATCCTGACCGGCCGCATAAAGCCCTAGATCCTTAGCTACTTTAGCCGCTTCTTCAAAAGCATTCCATGCCGTACCATGAATTTCCTTATTGTCTGTACCTTTCTTATGAGTCATTATAAGTTGAAGATCGTCACCAACTGCAGTTACATAATAATCTATTAGCAATCCACTTTTCTTAGCATCAGCTAAAACTCTTGTTGCTGCAAGCATAGTATCGGGATGAACCTTATGATGACCTGCTAGACTACCTATATCGGCCTTTATGACACTTAATGTTATCTTTTCTCCCAGTTCATGCGCCACTAAAATCACCATTAATTCTATGTTATAAATAATCCTTAAAAATCTTTCACTTTATGAAACATGCTTTAAAAATTAATTATAAATAATAATTTACCATGGAACACTCTTCAGTTTCAGCTTATATGCTGTATAGTTTGTTAATCTATGCAATGCGTAAATAATTACTGCAAAAACCAGCTCTGCATATATATTAAATGTCTTCCCAGTAAATAAATAAAGAAAAATTAAAGCTCCTACATAAAAATCAAGTTGATCTAATAAAGGGGCTGGAGCCCCTCTTTCCAAACCAATCCTCCTTTTTATAAATGATGCAGTTAAATCTCCAAGAAGGGCACCAATAGAAGCGATTAAAGCATCAATTAAAATATTATGCCAAATTATTAAGCTTTCTATGCCTCCAATTACAAGTCCTGCTATGATTCCCGATAAAAATCCTCCCCATGTTTTACCATCCCCAAAAATTCTCCTTCCATCTCTCCACCTCCTTCCCATATCAATTGGAGGAAGACCATGTATAATAACGGGAGTTCCGTTCGCTACCATTGCAGGTAATATAAACACAAATATGCTTAGCAAATCATAACCAAAGCCTGCTAAATCCATTTTACACCATCCCTTATTATTTCATACCCCAATATTAATTTTCTAGGCTTTAGTAATTTTAATTCAACTACTTTTTCATTTAACTTATTTGTGATCCCTATGGCCTTTGCCCATGGTATTATCCATGTATCCATGGACATTTTACTGCTATCAAAACCTTCTTGAGTTATTTGACCAGTTGCAAATCCACCAAAGCTGCTTAGTAATGAAGAAATTAATGATAATTCTTTTTCTGAAGTATCGTTATCATATGACCTGAAGAGATAATTTATAGAATCTATTATGATGTATTTTTTTAACTTAATACTTTCTATAATTTCTTTTAATAGCTGTTCTCTCGTAACAACTAAGTTTAAAGGAACGTTATATGCAAAGTATTTGCCATATGTAAAGGTTTGGGCTTCTGTTGCTAAAAATACAAAATCTCTTCTCTTATAAATTAAATACTTTGAAATTTCAAATGCTAAGTGAGTTTTTCCTGTTGCAGGGGGACCATATATAACTAAAAATACATTATTATCAATAAAATTTGATATAAATGGATGAAGTGCCCATTCCTTTATACTCAAGAGCTTTCCTCTTCTTCAGATACTTTTTCTACTAAAACTTCTCCTCCAGCTTCTCTTACTTTTTCAGTAGCTTTTTTTGTGGCTTCTTTAACTATAACTTTCACTTTCTCATAAATTTTACCATCGGCAATCAATTTGTCGTACCCCATTTCAGTTAAGTTTACAACGACTTTATCTCCTTCTAAGTTTCCAATTTTCTTTAAATCATATGCTAGCTCGTCTAGATCTTTAAGGCTTATTTCATTTTTCTCATGTAATAATCTGTTCCTTATTGGAACAAAGCCTTTTGCTCCATACCAATTTGGATAATATTTGAGCATCCAAGTTTTTCTATGTTTATTCATTCCAGAGCCTCCAGTACCTCCTTTGCTTCCAGATTTTCTATGCTGTCCTACTCTTCCCCATCCCATAGATCTTGTTCTGCCTCTTAATTTCCTTGATTTTTTCCTGCTTCTTGCTGTCAAAGCCATTCTGTTCACCTACTTCCAAAAAGTTATTAAAAGATTAGATTTAAAAATAAACTTGATCCTTAGGCCATCCTAAGTATAAGTTCGTTAATGGCCTTACCTCTATACCCAAGTTCTCCATTTGGATATAATTTTTTAATTGATAAATCAAATCCACCACTAGGCGGATGTAACCTGAAGAATGGCTTAATTCCTTTTTCAGCCAGCTTATTATAATGTATCTCTTCATTAATTATTTTTTCAGCCAGCTCTTCTATTCCACTCAAACCGAGTTTCTCTTTAATTACTTGATCCGTTATAGGCTTATCCCCAACGATTTTTCCTCTACGCTTTATAAGCTCTATTAACGTCTCCTTATTTATTTCCCCCCAAGTAATTGCTGACTGTCCTTCTCTTAGTATATCTTTTATTCCGTTGAGGCTTTCTGCATATAATACTGAAACAAAATTTCTCCTTAATCTTAATATATCTAAAACTTTCTCGACCTTTGGGTCAAGACCACTGGAGCCCCTAATTCTGATTATAGCATAAACCAAAGTTATCACCTAGTCCAATCCATGGGAGTTATTGTTCTAAACGTGTTCCTTAATGCCATATATGTGGCTCTCGCAAAGTTATAAGATGTCCTTGTTTCTCCAAAAGTCTTTGCCCAAACATCCTTTATGCCAGCTAAAGCTAATACTTTTTTAGCTACGTCGCCTGCAACTAATCCAGTACCCTTAGGTGCTGGCTTTAGTAATATGACTACGCTCCCACTTTTTCCAATAACCGAGTAAGGCACGCTGTGAGGCTCACCGCATGTACATTCCCAGCTACCACAACCTCTTCTTATTGGAGTTATGTTAAGCTTTGCATTTCTTATAGCCTTATCTATTGAATCTCTAAATTGCTTAGCTTTGCTTTTTCCTACTCCAACATATCCATTTTTATTACCTATAGCTACTGTCGCTCTATATCTAGCTATTCTGCCTGCGTCAGTCATTTTTTGAACCATTGTAACATCAATTATTTCAACCTGCAAATCTGGAAGAAGCACATCAACTATTTCTGGTTCTAAGATTGGCATGTTTCTCTTAAATATTTCATCGATGCTCGTAATTTTACCTTCTTTAACAAGCTTTCCTACTTGTGTTTTAGGCTCCCAAACCTCTAACATTTGAGTATTGCTCATTGCTTATCACCTGCTAAACTAATGCTACCAAAGCTACTCTTTATAGCATTCAATACCTCCTCAAAGTGCTTAGGTAGATCCTCTGGAGGCATCCTCTCCAGTTGCTTTGAGAATTGCCTTTTATAAAATTCTGGGTCGTTGTTTTTTAAATCTTGAGACCATTTAGATATACTCCCACATCTAATTCTTTCTTCATCAGGTAATACATCATCAGAATGAGGTATATTAATTCCAGCATCTAATAATCCTTTGAGAGATGCAAACACTTTACTCCCTTTAACTGGAGTTTGCAAACCTATATCTAAAACAGCCTCTTCAATCCCCTTTTGCTTTGCCCTTAATCCAGCCAAATAACCTGTTAAATAAGCTGCACAAATGTTTTTTCCATAACCTTTCCAATTATATAATTTAAATAGCTCTTTACTATGAGCAGCAGCTAATACCTTATCTCCTTTTGCATCAAAACCTATAATTTGAACTAAAATAAATTTGTTAGTTTTCCTGACAACAGCTCTAGGCTTTTGAGAAATTACTAGTCTATACCTAAGATGATAGTCTGTCTTACCTTGTCTTCTTCTTTTTAAAGCTAGCTTATACCTTGGTCCTTCTTTCATGCTTTAACACCTTTCATTAACTTATTTTCATCTATATATCTTCTCAAATCATGCAAGCTGCCAAAGGCATTACCTTTAGATAGCCTATAAAGCCTTCTATATGTCCTAGAATCAATCATTTCTTTATCTCTTAAATATTTTAAATAGGTTCTAATTTTTCTTATTCTGTTTACCCATTCCTCTTCTTCATCAACTCTAGTTTTCTTCGTGCCTTCTCTCTTACCATATCCTCTACGATGTCCTTTAACCCTTTTTATATGCCTCAACAACCACCTGTGGGAGTTTGTCTTCAATGGTATTTTCTTAATTAATCCCCTTTCTATTAATGTTCTTACATCATCTTTCGTTATTGCTTGGCTTATTTCTTCCTCATTTTCAGGATCAGGACTAATCCTAACCCTACTTTCTCCTACTTTAAGTATTTCTGCCGCGAGCCTTTTTTGAAGCTTATAATCCATATATACCACCATTAGCTACTCTAAAGCCTTTTTCTTTAGCTGTTTTAACCAGCTCCACCCTTTTCTTAAGCCCTACAGAAGAAGCTATATAAATTATATGAGCGCTGGGGCTTAACAATTCTAAGTCTCTTTTGTTAGTAATAACTACAGGGATTAATCCTGATGGATGTAATCCTCTTATAGAATTCTTATTTTTATAACCAACTTTAACAATTGGAGGATAACCCTTTCTTTGCAGCCTCATTTTAGCATCTATTCCTTTAGGTTTCCTCCAGCTATCTCCTAGCCTCTTAAATCTCCACGATAAGTATCTCATAAAATGAACTCTTCTCTTTTCTAAAATAGATTCTCTAATTTTCCTTCTTTGTTTAATTATATCCCTTGTTATTTGCTCAGAGCTCATTATTCGATCACCTCCCTAGAATAAATATAAATTCCATCCATAAACTTCCTTCTATCAAAATCTGATATCTTTGTTGCTAATTCTATGTTTGCAGCAGTTTGTGAAACCTTTTCTATATCGTTTCCTTCCAAAATTATATCAGTACCTTGGATCTTTACATTAACTCCTGGCAATATTGTTGCATATCTTGGAGATTTCTCACCTATGAAATTGCTTATTATTAATTTATTACCATCTTTTTTAACGCTTATTGGATAATGGCTATAAATTATTTTTAATTTATATCTAAAACCTTTTGTTACCCCAGTAATCATGTTTTTAACGTGAGCTATAACTGTGCCAACAGCTGCTTTTTTCTTAGCATCTGCAAAAAACGCTTGTACTATAAGATTATTATCTTTAATTTCCATGCTAATTCCTTTCATGTGAGAAAAATCTTTTTCTAGCTGGCCTTTACTTCCTTTTACTATAACCTTATTCCCTTCTAGCTTTATTTCAACATTTTTTGGGATCTCTAAGTTTCTCACAGCCAGTATTTCTTTTGCCAATGTTAGCACCTACCTATCTGCACTTCATTCTGGAGAATCAGCGTGTATAAAAATATTTAAATTCTATCTAGTTTTTCTCTGATAACCTCTAATAGATCTTCTTTTTTCATAGTTTTATAGCCTATTAGTGGCTTTCTAAACTTCCCTATAACAATTATTCTATCTGGATCTTCTTCAGGTTTTGAATTGAACAGTCTAACTTTATAATAACCCTTCTTCCTGCCCATATATATGTAAGCAAACTTTGCTTTTTTGCTGCCCATATTTTACCGCCCTATGCTTATTATCAGATAAGCATTTTTAAGCTGTTCGTATTTTAAAATTTTTTTATATTTATGGAAGTTTCCTATCTACTTCTCTCATTTTTAATTTAGAATCATTATCTAAAGCTTTTTGCATAAACCTATGTTAATATATTAAAGATTCTTGCTTATTCCTTTGATTAGTTCCTTTAAAATGCCTTTGGCATAAAAAAAACTACTTGCTGACTTATCTATTTACACATAGCATCAAAGAATATAAAAGTAATATTATGCTTAATTATTCTGCATGGTTATATCTTTATTTGATAACTATAAAAATTATTTAATAAGTATTATCTTACCTAAAGAAACCTCTGCATCCTTAGACATTATTAAATTAAAATTTGAAAAATATTTATTGAAGTGAAATCTTCTTCAATTGATTAGAAATTCTTTCATACATCATTACAACATCTCTTGATAGACTTGGAGGAACCTTCTTTAACGCTAGCTCAAAGTGTCTAAATTCAACAGGAGATACCTCCAATTTTTCCCTCAACTTTATCATGACAGCTTCTCTCACTACGGCCGCTATATCAGCACCAGTATAGCCATCAGTTATAGATGCTAGTTTTTCTATAGATACATCATTTGCCAATGGAACTTTCTTTAAATGTATCTTAAATATTTGTTTTCTGGATTCGAGATCTGGTGGAGGTACATATATAAGTCTATCAAATCTTCCTGGTCTTAATAAAGCAGGATCAATTATATCAGGTCTGTTACTAGCTGCTATTACTACAACATTTGATAAAGGTACTATGCCATCTATTTCTGTTAACATTTGGTTAACTATTCTATCAGTAACACCAGTTGTATCACTCTTAAACCCTCTTGCTGGAGCTATTGAATCTATTTCATCGAAAAACACAACTGTAGGCGCTACTTCTCTTGCTCTTTCAAATATTTTTCTTACAGCTTTTTCACTTTCTCCAACCCATTTACTTAATACTTCTGGTCCTCTTACAGTAATGAAGTTTGCCCCGCTTTCTGTTGCAACAGCTTTTGCTAGTAATGTCTTACCAGTTCCTGGAGGACCATATAACAAAATTCCTTTTGGAGGTTCAATGCCCATATCACTAAACACTTTTGGATATTTCATAGGCCATTCGACAGATTCTTTTAATTCTTGTTTAACAATTTCTAATCCACCTATGTCTTCCCAATGAACTTCAGGTACCTCTACAAAAATTTCCCTTATTAAAGATGGTTTTATTGATTTCATAGCATCTAAAAAGTGCTTCATTGATACTTCTAAGTTCTTTAATATATCAGGTTTAATTGCTTCATTTTTAGATAAATCAACTTTTCCGCTTGCCATAAATTCTCTTAATGCAGACATTGCTGCTTCTTTAACTAAAGCTGCCAAGTCTGCACCTGTATAACCATTAGTTAATTCTGCTATTTTTTCCAGCTGTACATCCTTAGATAAAGGAACATTTCTTGTATGCACCTTTAAAATTTCTGTTCTAGCCTTCTTGTCAGGAGGTCTTATCTCTATTTCTCTATCAAATCTGCCTGGTCTTCTTAATGCAGGATCTAAATCATCAGGCCTGTTTGTTGCTCCTATAACTATTACTCTACCCCTCTCTTGCATACCGTCCATCAGTGTTAATAGTTGTGCAACTACCCTTTTTTCAACTTCACCAGTAACTTCTTCTCTTTTAGGAGCAATTGCGTCTATTTCGTCAATAAATATTATAGATGGAGCATTATCTTGAGCTTCTTTAAAAACTTCTCTTAGCCTTTCTTCACTTTCTCCATAAAACTTGCTCATTATTTCAGGACCATTTATAGTTGTGAAATATGCACCTATTTCATTTGCTAATGCTTTTGCTAGTAATGTCTTACCAGTTCCTGGAGGACCATATAACAAAATTCCTTTTGGAGGTTCAATGCCAAGCCTCTTAAAGACCTCTGGATGTCTCATAGGGAGTTCTGCTATTTCTCTTATTCTTTCCTTTGCTTCTTCTAAGTCTCCTATATCCTCCCATGTTACTCTTGTTGTTCTATGGACCGGAAACTCATTTTCCTTTACCGGTTCTCTCCTTAATTCTACAACAGTTCTGTCCGTAACATACACATTATCAACCGGTTTAGTCTGTACTACAACTAATGGTATTTCTCCTTGAACTAAAACCAGTTCTCCTTGAGTTAATGGCTTTCTGATGAACTCTTCTTTTATATCAGAAGGTGATAAATAAAAATCTATAGCAAAGGGTTCAGTTTTTTCTAATGGCGCGAATACAATTTTTTCAGCCGGTTTAACATTATCTGCTTTTTCCACATCAACATAATCTCCAACGCTAACCCCAAGAGACCATCTTAAATATCCATCCATCCTTATTATTCCTGTATCTTCATCTTCAGAGTGCAAAGGCCAAACAACTGCTATTACTTGGCTTTTTTGACTTTTAACTTTAACAAAATCTCCTGTTTCTATGCCTAACTTTTTCATAGTAGCTTGATCTAGTCTTACAATTTTTCTTCCAGGCGTGTCTGATCTATAAGCTTCTGATACTAGCAATGAAACGATCTCAGACATTTGAGTCACCGAATTTCTATTAACTCCAAAAGTTATAAATATCCATATTATTATTTTAATTTTACCAATAAATTGAGAAACCAAAACAAATAATTTAAAGAGCTATAATAATATATTTTTATTGAATAAATTATCTTTTAATATTTAGTTCTTCTATTAGCTCAGCATAAGTCTTTTTTATTATATCACCATTTATATTTAGTTCACTTATTGCCTCTTTTATGTCATCTATAGATTTTCTATTAGACTCTATTTCTACAAAGCATCCTAGATTGTCTACTTTATCTAAAGTAATCAGCACATCCTTAAAGTTATAATATTTTCTAAATTTAGTTACATAAATCCCAGGTGTAAAACCTAATTTCTCAAATAATGTAATTGGATCATTGCTAACTTTTACTTTTAATTCTTCTCTCGATTTTACTAAGTCTTCTTCTTTAGACCTATTACCCTTATATGTTATTGTTTCGGGATAACCATTTACATACCTTATTCTGAGAGCCTCGTCTTTTAGCTTTAAATCTTTACAAGGATGGTTTAGGTATATGTCTTTTTCTCTCCTAGAATCTAAAAACTTAGCGCCTTTCTCAATTAATTCTTTTTCTATTTTAGACAATTCATCACAATATACCTTTATTTTAATCTCAACTTCTAAGTTCTCCTTACTCAAAGATTCCATCCAAAATAAAATATGAAGATTAACAATAAAAAATTTATCTAAGATATTAATTATTGTAATTTTTTATAAAAATTGGTCAACAACTAAATGTCATAATATTATACATAATATTATAATAAAAATTCTAATATTTAATTGCATAAACTAACAAGGGATAATAGTTATAACTTAAAATTATGAACCTATTTCTTTTAATATTTCCTTTGAAACTTCATCTATTAATCCTTGGCCAGCTGGAGAGAGCCTTCTTCCTTTACCAGGTATTGTAGTTACTAGCCCTGCTTGTTCTAATTGTTGTAATGCTTTCCTAATTATACTGCCTGAACCCCTTCTAAAATTGGGTGGCCTAGTTCCGTTCCTTTTCTTACCTCCATATATGGTTTTTAGAGTTCCGATACCTAATGGTTCCTCAGCTATGCTTATTTTCCTTAATAAAGAAGCTACCCTTGTATACCACCAGTCTTCATTAGAAGGAGGCAATTCATTATATACACCAGTCTTCATATATATGGCCCATGCAGGGATTTCTATCTTTTGCATCTTTTTTAGCCTTTCAGCTAGTTTTTCTATAAGCTTATCTGCTGGAACCTCTTTAGCTGTTACCATTTTTATACCCCTCTAGTTCCTGCAATATCCTGGATATATAAGAGTTTTTGAATTTTAACTAACTTCCTCTATGCTCAAAATATTATAATAGAATCTGACCTACTCTCCGCCCTGAAGGGCGAGGGTTTCTCTCATCTGTTCGGGATTACATCTGTCATTTTTACTCAACCTTGTATTTGGCTATATTGACTTTTCTCATACAATTTGGGCATGTTGCATAGTATTGTTTCTTACCCTTATAGACCCATACATACCCACACCTAGGACATTTAAGTTTTACCACTACTTATTACCAGATAACTAATAAGAAAATAGCCCTTATAAGCTTTTCTCATCCCCGCCTTAAAAGGCGAGGCTTTCATTTGTAAAATTTATTATACAGCAAAATAATACTAGATTTGTAAGAGTTTTTATTGCTGCATTTGATTTTCTAAAGAATAGGGCCCGTAGTCTAGGTGGTTAGGACGCCGCCCTCACACGGCGGAGGTCGCCGGTTCGAGTCCGGCCGGGCCCACTAATTTTCATAAACAAATACCTTAAATAGCAAGCATTACTATTTGATAAGCAAAAGAAAAACTCAAAGAATTGCAAAACTGACCTCCTCTCCGCCCTGAAGGGCGAGGGTTCCCCTCATCTGTTCGGGATTACATCTGTCATCTGAGGGGCAGTCGGGGTGGTCAGAGATCCCCTTTTTTGTATGCTTTCTTTTCAATGTTTAATACTGCTATTGTATCTCTATTAGCCTCAAAACCGCATTTATTACACTTCAGCTTCCTATAACCATTTTCAACAAGCTTAGAGCCACATATTGGGCATATTGACGATGTACCTTTAGGATTGATAACAATTGATGGTACTCCCTGCTTTTCACATTGCCAATCTATCCAATGCTCTAATCTTCTGTAGCTTAGAATGAGCAAAGAGACTTTGTGTTCTTTTGGAAGCTTCCTTAAGTTCTCTACTAAGTTTGTCAAGTCTTCTCTAGCTACTTCATATTGGTATTGCTTAGCTAAAGCTACTATTTCATGAGAAGTCTTTTTTGCCCAATCCTCTATAATGTTCCTAGCCTTTCCATAAAAGTATCTTACCCTTTTCCTAATGCCTCCTCTCCTAAGCCAAGCATTATATTTGAAAGAAGAGTATCTATTATGAAGGTTTTCAGCTAATTGTTTATAATGCAGAGCTCTCTCAATATGCGTTTCAAACCTATATTCGCTTTTTCTATTACCTACAACTATTTGTTTTTCATTAACATCAACAGCTAGAACGCCTTTAGGATCATACTTAGCTGGAGTAAACAAACGCTTAGATATCTTAAGAATAAACCTACCATCTTTAAGTAATAGTCTAGCCTCTTTGTTTTGGTAGCTATTATATCTCCTATCCAAGCCAATAATTTTAAGCCTATAGCCTCCCAATAGCTCTACATAATCACCTTACTATAGCTATGCTCATATGTTAACCAAAT
>NZ_JAWDMQ010000007.1:0-42473 GCF_046536515.1 Caldisphaera sp.
AGGCTAACTAAATACTATAAGAGAGTAGGGAAGGTTGCAAAAGATTGGGAATATGATCCAAACACAGCTAAGCTTTTGGTAGCAGGTAGCAGCTAAAGCAAATTTATTAAATTTCTTATAAGCAATAAATATCCATATTAGATTATGATGTTAAAATTAATTCCTATAAATCTAATGTAGAGGTTTCATTTATTTTAAAATTAAGCTTTCATTACTATTAATTGTTAACCCCCCGGTTAACAATTTTTCCAAATAAAATTATCTAGGGCTCAACTCCAAGCCCTCTATCGCCCGCATCTCCTAATCCAGGAACTATAAAGAAGTTATCGTTTAATTTCTCATCAACTGCTAATGTATATATAATTAATTCATCATAAATAGATGATAAAGAGAACGGCAAACCTCGCCCCTTCTAAGGGGGGGGGGATAAAATTTTTTAAATCAAAAATATTATTTTTATTTGAGATGCTTTCCAGACGCCTTCGTCTGGTTAACTCTTAAAACATGAGGAGCAGGAGCAGATTTCTCCAGCAATACCAGATGAAGGTATCTACGAAGTTAATTATACAAATAAGAGAACAAATATAGTACGTCTTCTTTTAAATGGCTACCAAGAAAGGAAACTAAAGAAGTTAGCTAATATCTCATCAAAACTCTTCAACGAGTTGAACTATGAGAGAAGGACACTGTTCTATCATGAAAAGAAAGTAGACTTTAAGGGGACATGGAACAAATATATAATAATTATAAGGAAGAACTAGGAGTTAATGCTCAAGCAGTTATGCAGAAAAACAACGAGGCATGGAACTCCTTCTTTTCCCTTCTAAAGTTGAAGAAAAATTGCCAACCTTCATGAAACATGTTAGCCCACCACGTTACTGGAAGGACAGAAATACTAAGAAGAGGAGGCTTTTACTTGTTGTTAGACAAGATAGATATGTTGTTAATGAACAGAACAAGAAACTCATCCTCAAGGACTTCAACCTTAAGATCAATTTTGCTGGTAGGTTAAGGTGGTATGGTAAACAAGGTAGATTAGAGATATACTATGATGAGACCGAAAATGCATGGTATGCCTCAATACCTGTTGAAGTAGGTGTTGAGAAAACTAAAAAGGGAAAGGAGAGCAAATATATTGTTCATGGTGAAAAGAAAAATATTATATTTGAATTGCCTAGAGAAAATAAAGTAGCTTCAATCGACTTAGGCATAAATAATTTGGCAAGCGTAGTATTAAACGATGACACATGGTTTCTCTACAAAGGTGTTAGGACTAAGGAAGACTATTTTTATTTAGAGAATAAGATAGAGCAAGTACAATCCTTAGCAGATAATACAAGAAACATTGGTGAATATGAAGCATATGATGAATTATTAAAAGAGAAGAAAAGGCTTTTTAAGAAATTAATGAGAAGACTTTTGCATTTATATAGGAATTTAGCGTCTCACCTAATGAAGAAATTACATGAGCCGGGCGTTTCAACCATCTATTTTTGTTACCCATTTAACATTGCACAAGATAAAGGTAACAAATTTACAGCAAATATGTGGTCTTACAACTGAAAACCTTGCCTTTCAGGGCGAGGAGGAGGTCAGCTGTGTCAATCATAGCCTTTCTAAATTCAAATAAGCTTGTTTCCTTATTCCTTATTTTTTAATAAATACCTTGCTATACGGAGTCCTTCTCCTAAGACCTTTATTTCAACCAACTAAGCACACCTATATTTTATCCCCTTTTAGATTTTTTAACCTCTACTATACTCTATTATTTGATTAAGAAATTATAAAGGGTGTCCCAATATGGCTAAGTCAGAGATAGTCAAACTTGCTGATACAGTAGCTTGGTTTGAAGATTCTTTAAAAAAGCTTAATGAAGAATCGAAAGAATTATCAAGCAACATAGTTCAACTAGCAGATAGTTTAGGGAGAGAATTAAGGCAAACAAGTAAAATCCTTCTTGATGAAAGTGTTAAGAAGTTAGAGGATGCGTATAAAGAAAGTGTTAAGAAGTTAGAGGATGCGTATAAAGAAAAAGAAAAAGAAGATTTGGAAAAATCTGAAAAATTGGGAAAAGAAAACTACGACAAAGCAATTAAGGAAGTTTTTGAGCAAATAAAGAAAATTGTTTCAGGGTGAATTTATTTTTGGGTAGCCCTTCAATATATGCTCAAATAGTTCCTAGATTAAGGTATTTAAAGTCTACATTAATTTCGCCAGATAAAATAAGAGAGCTGTCTCCACAATTAATCGATATTTACGCCTCTCTTAGAGAAACAAAATATAAAACAGTTTCTGAGACAAAAAATGTTCAAGATGCCGAAAGGGAGATAATGAAAAGATTTTACTCAGCAGTAGATGAAATTTCTAGATATACTCCTAAAGAAGCTGTAAACTTAACCTTAGCATTTGCTAGGGAGGATGAAATAAATGATTCATTACTAATCTTAAGAAGTATGGCCGAAGGTAAAGAAGTTGATAAAAGTAATCTAACTTCATTAATATGGAGTCAAAGTTCCTTAAGCAAAATACTAGCAGAGCCTGATTCCTTAGCTGGTATACAACGATATCTTGAAATGTCATTAAAATATAAGCACATTTATAATGTGTTAAAGGATGCATATGCATATTACAACGAATTAAAAGATTCAAGCGTTATTACTTGGTACTCATTATCTGCCACATCAAACTTGTATTATAATAGCTTTTCTGACTTAAATACAACTGATAAAGGTTATGTCTCAAAAACTTTATGTCCTATCATAGAAGGCAAAATTGCTTTGGGTCTAATACAAGCATCATTATTAAAAATACCTATAAGGATTATAGAAGTTAGCTTTAACAAAATAAATGCATGCAACATATCATGGAATAAAATTAGTTATATTTATGAGAGGGAATCATCAGATCCAATTGCATTAGCAACTTCTCTAAGGGATCATTTTAAATATGTAAAAATAGAGGGCAAAAAAGAAGATGAAATAATGAATTCCATTAGAAAAAGCTCAAATCTAAGTGCAAAGAGAAATTCTGAAGCAGTATTTCAATCATATCCTTTTTCACCATCATTAATATCTGCAGCATTAATATTGCTTAAACAGGAGGTCAATAACATTAAAACTATTGTTTCTTCAGCTTACTTAAATTTAAATAAAGATGAATATGAACAATTATTAACTATTTAGTTAATTTATTTTCTACTAATTTGACATGCGATTCTTCTTTTAATTTATTCCATTCCTTAAAGTTATATATACAGCCGGGATCTGGAGCTAAGTAATCATTATAATAGCCATAAGCCCTTGCTCTGCACCCTCCACAAATATTCTTGAAGGGACACGAATTACAAAATCCCTTTAACTTACTTCTATCTCTTAAATCATTAAATACTTTACTATTTGTCCATATTTCCCAAAAACTCTTCTCTCTTATATTACCAACAGTTATGGGCAAAAACACACACGGTGAAACATCTCCATTAGGTTGAATTGCTGCATATATTCTTCCAGCACCACATCCTCCAACAAATTCAGCAACAGCCTTTATAATAGGATCGCCTGAAACCGCAAAATGAGTTGGAGCAATTTCTTTTCCTTGGCTCATGGCCAATGCTACCCTTCCATATTGAGGTGCAGTACTTACTATTTGCATGCCTTCTCTTTTCTTCATCTCAGAATATATGTACCTCAAGAACTTTTCTCTCTCAACAGGATCTAGATCCAACCAAATATTTTCTTTTCCTCTTCCTGTTGGTACAAAGTTAAAGAATATAACTCTCTTAACATGTATATCTTCAGCTAAATCTAAAAGATCTTTGACTTCATTATAATTAAGTTTAGTAATAGTTACTGCCATTCCATGATCCATGCCCAATTTTACTGCGTTTTCTAAAGCTTTAACAGCTTTTTCCCATGAACCTTTAACACCTCTAAATTTATCATGTTTTTCTGGATTTGAGCTATCTAAAGATACCTCTACATATCTTAATCCGCTCTCCTTTGCTTTTTTTAAATAATTAATATTGGCAAATAACCAACCATTTGTAGCTGTTCCAGTGTGGATTCCTCTTTTAGATATTTCCTTAACTATGGTAAAATAATCTGGATGTATAGTAGGCTCTCCACCGCTCAGTGCTATTGATGCAACTCCCGCTTTATCTAGCTGCTCTATTAAATTTAATTTTTCTTTTAAGGTAAGCTCATCTGGCGTAGGCTTGCCAGCCCTCTGATAACAATGAATACATTGTAAATTACACATATTAGTCATATTCCAAACTATTAAAAATGGAGCTGGCATTTTTTGAGGAACTGTAACTCCATATAATCCTAACCCCTTCATAACTAATGCAATACCTCTCCTAATTGCTGGATCGGAAATGCCTTTTTTGGTTGCTTCTAAGTCTCCATTAAGCATCAAAATTCCCAGCTTTATTATATTGTTTAAAATAGGTATTAGAAATCTTGCTGAAATTGGACATTCTGATATACCTTCCCCAACGAACTTTGACAAAGCATGATATATTAGTGGAGCATCCTTTATTTCCCCATCAAGATATTTAACCTTAATATCTCTTGTTGCTACTTTTAGTAAAGATCTTGTAGCAGGATTATTAAACAAAATTCTAATTCCAGCTAATAAGTGACCTATATCCCCATTATTATTAACCTTATCCACATAATAATCAGAATCCATGGTCATTTTTCCCACCTTAATGGCTCAAAAACTCTCTTTATTTTATCTTCAACCGGAGAAATAATTAAATTTTTAGATAAAATTTTAAATAAATCAAAAAATCTTCCTGCCTTCAATTCCCTCATCATAAAACCAAACCTCACATAAAACTTACGATAAGCATAAACAACCATCTTTCCCAAATCTTTATCGGAAAAATTAAAACCCCTAATAACGGGTCTTACAGTAGTATAATGCTCCCAATCCTTATCTACAATAAGATTATTCTTTAATGCAAAGTCGTACAATGGTGTTCCAGGGTAAGGAGTTAATGCAGTGAATTGAACATAATTAGGATCCAATTTTATTGCAAAATCCACAGTTTTTTTCATATCATCAATAGTTTCCCATGGAAATCCTAAAATGAATGAACCTGTTGTAAACCCCTTAAGCTCTTTTGCCCAAGAAAAAACTCTCTTGGCTTGTTCTATTGTAATCCTTTTTCCTATCTTATTTAAGGTATCTTGACTTGCAGATTCTACCCCAAAATACAATGCATTACAACCATTATCATATAATAACTTCATAAGATCTTTATTTATAAGATCAACCCTTGTTCCACATGAAAAACTTATATCCAAGTTATTTTTCTTTAAAAGATCTATAAAGTCTCTAACGAACTTCCAATTAGCTGTAAATTCATCATCAGTAAAAACAACAGTTCTAGCATGGTATTTATCATACAAATGCTTAATTTCTTCTACTACATTTTCTGCAGACCTATATCTATACCTTTTACCCCAATAATAACTTGTTATGCAATATATACATCCATAAGGACAACCTCTGCTTGCCATTACGTGAGCAATATTAATGTTTTTATTGAAAAGAGTATATTCATTCATATCTACTAAATGCCTAGCAGGCCACGGTAGCTCATCAAGGTTTTGAATTAAAGGCCTATCTTTTGTTTTAATTATTTTATTATCATATCTAAATGCTATTCCTGCGATATCGCTCAAACCTAATTTATCTAAGCCTTTCTTTTCAAGATAATCAATAAGTTCTAACGAAGTATATTCTCCTTCTCCTCTAACTACAACATCAAATCCGTTGTTTAATGCCTCTTCAATCATTACAGAAGGATGACTACCACCAGCTATCAATGGTATATCAGGCATTTCTTCTTTTATTATTTTTGCTGCCCTATAACCTTTTGGAGCCATTGGAGTTTGCATTGAAATTCCTATAACATCAGGTTTTGCTGATTTTACTTTAGAGAGCCAGGAATTAAAATCTAATTTAAGCGTTGGACTATCTATAACCTCAACTTTGTGACCATGTTTTTCAAGAACCGCAGCTATACTAAGGATACCTAATGGGGGGGCCCTCATCCCTGTGACTCTATAGATCTCTAAATTATGAATATCTGGAGGCAACGTTAATAATACCTTCAATTTGATCTCCCATTTATTTATATGTATTTAATGGTTATATTGCTAAGTGTATTTAATATATTTAAGACCTTTATTTCTATGTGTATATAAAAACGATTAAAATTAAGAGAATAATTTATTTTTTTATTTGTAATTATTATTAAAATTAAATATCCTCAAAGGATATTATCTAAATTAAAGTGAAGTAAAATGGAAAGAAAATCGGAAAAAATATTTGCTGTCTTTTTCATATTTATGATATTTTTATTTGCTAATATTACTTATGCCTCATCTATAAACTATAACAGAAGTTTAAGCTATTTTCCTTCGTATTTATTACTAAGTAATTGGATTAACACAAGCTTTTTAATTATTACAGGTATACCAATACCAAATGCTACTTTAAATGATTTTGAAAATTCTAATGCATCAATAAAAAATATCTATTATGGCAATTATGGAATACTACCATATAAAATACAATTTAACATTTTCCCAGCCTATTACGCGGCTTTAAATTTAAACAATACAATAACAATTAGAGGAAAAAATGGTCAAATAGAAATATTATCTCCTTATAAAATGAATTCTATATTAATATTGTTATTTACTAAAACAAAATTGACATCATCTATAATTATACCATCCAATTACAGTATAACTTTACATTTAAATGAAGCAATAATTAACAGTAATCCTCCCATATACATATATTTTAATGGAACGCAGAAATTAATTAACTCAAGTTCTCTTGAAATCCTACAAATTTCTTATTCAAATAATGGCTATTTAGAATTTTCAATAAACGATTCAAATTTTTATCCACCTTCATATTTAATTAATTATAATATTAACCAAGTCAATAATTGGCTTTATAAATCTTCTAAAATTAATAACATACAAATAAATGATAAATTAGTATCAAACTATTATCGTGCTTTGCTATTCATTAAAGACAATCAAAATCCAGTTACAGGAGAATTTGCAGCCTCTCCTTCACCTATTTATCTTTATAATTTGTTAAGAGATTCGTCTTTTGCAGCTATGGCTCTTCAAGAATCAGGCCACCTTAGTTCTGCATATAAATTCTGGATTTGGGAATCAAACATTTTTCAATTACCAGATGGATTATTTTATGCAAGATACAATTTTTATAATGGCCAACCTGATATAGCATATGGTATGCCAGAACTAGATAGTATAGGCCTTTTTGAGATAGGAGTTTACCAATATTTTCAAATAACTCATAACTATAGTTTCCTTACATCTATTTTACCATCGCTGAATAAAACATTAGCCTATGAAATAAATGAAATAGATCAGAATGAATTCCATCTAATTCCTGAAGATGTTGGCGTATGGGAATCAAACTTATCATATAATTTCTGGACGCAATCCATAGATTGCATTGGACTATACGACTCATCACTTATATATCAATTCTTAGGTATAAATAATACACTAATCAAAAACACAGTATTGGAATTAAATGAAAGCATAATGAAATATTTTTGGAATGGAAAATACTTTTATCCAAGCTTAGTCCCATCAGTTCTATATAAAAATAACACAAAAATAATTACTTTAATTCCATCTTATTTTAGTTTTGACTCTTCTACAATTTTACCTATAGACTTAGGCTTTGTTCAACCAAATTCTCAAATAGCTTATAGTGATGTTAATCAAGAGATAACTCATTTAACAGTTATAGGGGGTTTATCTCGTTTTACTGATGATTATTATCATTATTCACAATCCTTATATGATAGTTCTTCACCGAACCCACCTTGGGATATTACTACTTTATTCCTTTCATATTATTATGATCTGATAGGTAATATATCAGGTTCAATTAATCTACTAAATTGGACTTATAATCATTCTCAAAATGGGTTATTGCCTGAAGCTGTAGATCCAAATTATGGGAATCCATTGCCAACGACTTCTCCATTAACTTGGTCAGAAGCTATGTATGTCATTGCTATTAATAATATTCCTTCAGCTAATACGAATAAATTAAATATAATAATTACTTGGGTAATATTAGTTGCATTACTAATAATTATATCTTATGTTATGGAAAAAAGGAGTGTCATTAGAAGATAAAAATTATTTCATTAGAAGAGCATCGGCAAAGGTGTTATTCTAAGATTTCAGGAAACCTTTAGAGTGATAAAAGAATTAGGTCTACCATAATTAATCTAATAGCTTAGCAAAAATTAATATCCTATAACTAGTGGAACCATGGGCAAGGCAGCATCCAACTTAACACCTACAATTTAGAAAAATCAAGCAATAAGTGTGAAAATGTTATTTAATAAGGATTAATGTTTAGTATATTCTTAATTATATTTACAGTATTATAATTTACCTAGAATATGATTTAAATGTATTAAATTAAGCATATTAAAATATTTATAATCAGTAATAACATTTACATAGGGGATTAAAAATGGAGCATAAATGGATCCCTAATAGTTCAAATGAAATTAAAAAATTAATGCTCGATTATATTGGAGTAAAAAGTGTTTCAGAGTTATATAATGATATTCCTAAAGAAGTCTTAATCAATGAAGAAATATGGGATAATTTAGATATCGGTAGAAAAAGACCCATGGATGAAATAGAGGTAATAAAAGAAATTGATGATGTTTTGAATAACAATCTAATATTTAAAGATTCAAGACAATTTATCGGAGGGGGTGCTTGGCCTCATTATATTCCAGCCGCAGTACAATATTTGGCAGAAAGAGGAGAACTGCTAACAGCTTACACTCCATACCAACCAGAAATTAGCCAAGGATTATTACAAATACTGTTTGAATATCAAAGCCTTATGGCAGATATATTAGAAATGGAAGTAGTAAATGCAAGCATGTACGATATGGCAAGTTCTTTAGGGGAAGCTTTTCTTATGTCCCATAGAATAAACAATAAAAAGAAAATATTAATTCCCGAAACAATAAATCCTTTCCATTTATCTGTTGCAAAAAGCTACACAACGCCCAATAACATATCATTAATTACCTATAAAGTTGACCCTGAAACAGGTTATGCAGACATAGAAGATTTAAAAAATAAATCGGACAATATTTCCGCTATATACTTAGAATATCCTTATCAATATACGGGAATCATTGATATTAATGCTAGGTCTATTAGTGAAATTGCTCATGAAAAAAATGCTTTATTTATAATGGGAGTAAATCCGACAAGTCTTATGATATATAAGACGCCTGGAGAATTAGATGCAGACATTTGTGTAGGTGAAGGACAACCATTAGGTTTAGGTCTTAACTTTGGCGGGCCATATCTTGGCATTTTTGCAACAAAATGGAATGCTGAATTTGTAAAACAAATGCCGGGCAGGCTTATAGGTATGACTACAACAATAGATGGCTCATCAAGAGCTTTTACGATGATCATGCAAACAAGAGAGCAGCATATAAGAAGATCTAAAGCAACTAGCAACATAACAACTAACTCAGGACTTAGTGCTATGATAGCAACATTTTATGTTTCTTTGCTGGGAAAGAAAGGCCTTAAAGACGTAGCAGAAGCAACTTGGTATAGAAGTCATTATGCTTCTAAACAGCTAAGTAAAATGGGCTTTAAAGCTCCTTTATTCAAAGGAGAGTTTTTCGGAGACTTTGTAATTGATATTAAAACAAATTTTGAAAAAATAAGAAACTTAATGATAAAAGAGGGATTATTATTTGGAATTCCATTAAGTAAGTACGTAACTTGGGCAAAAGATTCTTGGGGATTATTAAGTTTTACTGAAGTCCACTCTAAATCCGATATAGATTTTCTTTTAGGAAAATTGGAAGAATTGAATAGGTGATAATTATGTTTAAACAAGCTAAATGGGATGAGCCCCTCATATATGAATTAGGGAGTGGAAAGGAAGGAATTAGATTTAAAGAGATAAACGAAGAATTCAAAAAAATTTTAGGAGAAATATCAATACCTGCTGAAATGAAAAGAGAAAGAGATCCTAACTTACCTGAACTTAGTGAAGTCGAAGTTATAAGACATTATACCAGACTTTCAGAGATGGCGTATGGTGTAGACTTAGGTCCAGTACCTTTAGGCAGTTGTACAATGAAATATAATCCAAAAATATCATTAAAATTATCTACAGATATAAGGCTAAGTTCGATTCACCCCTTACAGCCTGATTCAACAATTCAAGGATTATTGAAAGCAATGTATGAGTTACAAAATTGGCTTGCATCGATAACAGGCATGGATATCTGCACATTACATCCTGCAGCAGGCGCTCAAGGAGAATTAAGTGGAGTTTTAATTATAAGAAAATATCATGAACTTAAAAATAATCTAAATAAGGATGAAATAATTATACCAGACTCAGCACATGGTACAAACCCTGCAAGCGCAGCAATGGCAGGATTTAAGACTGTAGAGATACCAACTGATGATTCAGGTAACATGGATTATAATGCTTTCTTATCATCACTATCAGATAAAACAGCTGGCCTAATGATAACAAATCCAAGCACATTAGGATTGTTCGAAGAAAAAATAATTGATGTTGCGAAGGCTGTTCACGATAAGGATGGATTATTATACTATGATGGTGCAAATTTAAATGGAATATTAGGAAAAGCTAGACCTGGAGATATAGGATTTGATATTGCTCATTTAAATTTACATAAAACCTTTTCAGCCCCCCATGGAGGTGGAGGTCCTGGATCAGGTCCAGTCTGTATAAAGGATCGTAAAGTTAAAGAAAATATAATGCTTCATGATTTATTGCCTGGACCCATAGTCGAATATGATAAAAACGATGGAATGTACAAAATAAAATGGCCAGGTAAATATAGTCCTGGTTTGATGAAATCATTCTTTGGTAATGTACAACAGCTAATATGGACATATACATATATACTAAGCCTCGGCCCGCAAGGCTTAAGAGAAGCAGGCGAAATGGCAGTTATAAATACAAATTATTTTATAAAATTAATGAAAGATTCAAAAGGATATTCAATACCATATGGCAGCAATAGATATAGAAAGCATGAAGTTGTATTAAGTGCAGAGCCCTTGCATGAAGAAACAGGTGTTACGGCAGAAGACATTAGTAAGGGTTTATTAGACTCTGGATTCTATGCTCCAACAATCTATTTCCCATTAATTGTGAAGGAAGCATTAATGACAGAATTTACTGAGAGTGAGACAAAGGAGAATATAGAAAGCTTTGCTAAGAGATTAAAAGAAATTGAAAATATAGCAAGAAAAGATCCAAACGAACCAAAGAAATGGCCATTAAATACTTCTGTTGGAAGAATAGACATGGTAAAAGCTAATCATCCAAAAACTGTTACACCCACATATAGGGTTTATTATCTAAGATCAAAAGGATTGATAGGTCCTTTGCATTAATTCATATTAATATTTTTAAAAACATGAGGTATATCCATGTTACATGAACTATAGAAGATCCTATTAAACCTAATTTTTTAGCTGTAAATGATAAAAACAGACCTACTATAAATGCTGCAATCACTAAAATTAAATTTAATGATACTGAATGAACTATTCCATAAAGCACTGCAGCGTAAATCCAATTAATTTTTAAATCATTTTCTAATATAATGTGCTGTAGCAATCCCCTCCAATAAGCTTCCTCCATTACACCAATTAGTGCAAGAAGAAAAATACTTAGTAAACCTTTTGGTACTAACTCATAAACATATAAAACTTCCCCTTCTAATCCAAGTCTTGTTGATATAATATTTCCACCATAGAATACAAAGTAAAGCATTATTGCAATACTCAACGAAGAAAGCAAGCATATTGCATTACAACTTTTATATTTTTCTCTAACATCTTTTTTGGTTAATGATATTACACCAAGTATACTCGTTGAGGTTGCCATAGCATAAATAAAATGAGAACTTAAAACATCAAAAGTTAAATACCAAAGAATCCATGGAAGTATTATCATAAATATATCAAATAATGATATCTTCTTCAATTCATATACCTCCTGCTATTATTATATTTAAAAAATGAACTACTCCGCTTGCATGACTAGACATCTTATCTCTTAACAAATATTTTCCACGTCTTATCGGAGACTTATTATGCATACCTTTAGAATAGGGTATGTAATGAAGAGTTTTCATATATGAAGGCCTTCTTAATAGTACCGAACTCTCATTTATAATATTTAGAGAATCATTATTATAGCAACCTGCTACCCAACAGTAATTGAGAGGCAGAAATACTCTATCAGAAAGCGTTGACCCTTCTTTTATATAATCATTATTAGCACATGTTTTCGAATTATTTCTAGGAATTAACTTCATTATTTGCAAATAGTTGTAGTAATGAGCGTAAACTGAATGTGATCTTTCATCCAATCTTTCTGACCTCCTCCCCGCCCTAAAGGGCGAGTTTCCTGAGGTCTTAAGGGTTACACCCCTTTTACGGGTGCTACTCTGTTATCCCCCAAGCCGATATTGCGGGAGAAATCGGCTCCCGCTCCTCATGTTTTAAGAGTTAATCGGCTTGGAACCCTATTTTATTACACTTGTTAGTTGGGGTAGAGGCGTACCTCATGTTTCAGTGACGCATACCCCGTTAGCAGCTGTCTCAATTTTTAATAAGTTTCTAAACTTAAAAAACTTTACCTCGCCCCCTAGAAGGGGCTTGTCGTTCGCTTTATCACATAGCTATATCTATTTTTGATAACTATAAAAATGTTTCTATAAACTATCCATCCATAAGATTAAAACTTTAGACATTTAACTAAGTTAAGTACAACAAAAATATTAATAGATATTATCTATTTTATTTAAAACATCTAACCTTTTCCCTGCCCTGAAAGTTGCTTTTTTTCCCAGATCCCTGGGACTCGGGGATACGTAGAGACTTAAGGCATTCTCCTTTGGGGACTCGTTTTATTATACAATACTTTTAAAAATCAGGATTTAAACATTTTTACCCTGCCTCTAGAAGGGACAGGGCTTGTCTTTTGCTTTGTCAATGTTTCATTTTTCTACATTTTTAAGGGAATCTTATCTTTAAATAACTAGAAATAATTTTATATTGGTAAATTAAAGATTTTATTAAATCACTTTCTGATGAAATTAAATGTCTTAAAATGTTGTTTCTTAAATAAATAAACTTATTTTGTGCATCCCATAAATATTCAAGGGGAATATCAAGTTCTTTTGAAATTTTTAAAAGTCTTTGCAACATACTAATAGAATTTATATCTTGGGGGTTTTGTATTAAAAAGTCTAATAACTTTTCTATTTTTTCTTTAATTAATTTGTGAACCAAATCATCTATACTTACTTCTAAATTTTTAGACCATTGTATTATTTGCTCTAATCTGTTGAAATCTATAATTTCTTGTTCTAAAATTTCTAGAATTGATTTTTCAAGCTCAAACTGTAAAAGCAATTCAAACACTTTGGGATAATTTAGGTTAAGGCTTCTTACATATTCCATAGCTGGTAAGTAATTGTTATAAAGCAATTCATATTGTCTTGCAAGTTCGATAACTGATGAATCCAGCACATGATCCATAATAAATTTCTGATCGTTTTTTAATAGATTGTTCAGGTTAAAGTAATTAGGATAAAAAGTTTTCTGTATTATGTCAATTATATCAGGTAATAGCCCATTATTAAAGTACTCTGTTACAGAATTCTCAAATTCTATATACGATTTTTGGTCTACTAATATCTTTGCACCAGCATGTAAGTTATACCATCCATAATATATAGATGAAAACATAATTGGTGTGCTTCTCCAAGTAATTTTAGAAATTAATGTTGCTATCCCAGTAATTACCTTAGCTCTTCCAAGTTCCATTTTTTTATAGGGGCCTAGAATTATTTTATAAGAATAGTAATCGTTTTCATTTGATATCATTTCAAAAAGTAACCTCATAGCATAGCTTGCACATACTTTTTCTGGTGTCATTAAAGAAGGGTTAACTTCTTTTTCATAAATTTCTTTGCCATTATTGTATCTAGGGTTATTTGATTTTGCATCTTTTAATATACTTAAAAATTGATCTTCTATTTTTGTATTAGATAATTCTTCTATTAACTGTATAACTCTTTTTGCAAATCTAAGCGATTGAATTGGTTCAGGTCTATATATATCCTCAAAAAACCACGCATCACTTGATTGCATTAAAATAGAATTTTTAGATATTTCCATTAATTTGAGAAAATCAACTATCTTGTTTTCTTCTCCTTTGATAACAAAACTTTCAACAAAGTTGGATACATTTTCAGCTTTGTAATCATAAAAAACATCTACATAATTTAATATGGCTTTGTTTATATCATTTGATACTTTAGGACCGATGTTTTGAATAGTTGTTTCAGCCATATCTCTTAGCCAATCTATAGATTTTCTTAAGGGAGTTCTCCATTCTTGAGTCCAGCCAGGCACGATATCTGACGCGCATCCGCAATTAGATCTCCATCTTTCAATACCGTGAGGGCAGCTCCATGAAGTGTTTTCATTTATTATCACATCGCTTGTTGGTTTAAAAGTTGAATAAAAATAACTATAATTTGTTATATTAATTCCATAAGAATCTATAATAGACAATGCTTTTGCTAGTTCTTCTTCACCCTTTGGCTTATGATGTCCATAGGTTTCTCCGTCAGTAGCTATGCTAACTAATTGAGGTTTTTCTGAGTTATCAAAAGATTCAATCAATTTCCTAGCAAAGAGTTCTCCACTCTTAAGTAAGTCTCCAAACGCTACTAATCCTGATAGCCATCTATTATAAAATATAACACCAATGGAATTACCAGATGGTAGTAAAGCTTTATATGCTTTTTTAGTATCTAAAGAATTTTCGCTAACTTCTTCAAACTTATCATTAATTTTTACTGATTTTGCTTGATGGGGGCTTAATATTACAAATTTTATTCCATAGTCATAAAGGATTTCTAGCGTCAAATTATCTACAGCAGCTTCAGGAAGCCAAAATCCTTCAGGATATCTATCGAATGTTTTTTCAAAAAATTTTATACCCCAATATATATCTCTTTCTCTATCTTCTTTTGATGAAAGAGGCATTATTATATGTGCATAGGGCTGGGCTATAGCATTTCCGTGACCAGAAAGTTTGGATGAAGATTCTTTGTCTGCTTCTACTATTAAATTATATAATTTACTGTATTTTTCTTTTAAATAAGACAATAGTAATGGACCAAAAGAAAAAGTTATCTTTTCATAGTTATTTACAACATCTTCAATAGTTTCTCCGTCTTTTAATCTTGCGTAGGCATTCGGTAAATAGGATTCCTTGGTTATTTTATCATTCCAATCATGATAAGGTCTAGAAGTTATATCTAAGTCTATTTCTAAAATCCATGGATTGAAACGAGGCGGCTGATAAAAGTGACCGAATATTGTTATATATTTTTCATCTTTTTCCACCGCAGACCCCGTCCTAAGGATATGAAGTTAAGCATAAATATCTTTGTAAACATAAAACGCTTTGTTATGTTTCCTAAAGCAAAATAAATGCAATTATAAACATAGCTTATGAATTAACGAGAGGTATTGGTAGGTAAAATATAAACAACTTGAAGGGGAAATGAATGTTTTTATGAATAAACTGAATTTCAAAGCCCAGTTATTAAGAATAGGGTAGTTTACATTAAATTCTATTTTTTACATTATTATTAGCTAAAATATCTTATATGAAAAAGGTTTTTATATTTCGGTTTTTTAATATTTCACAGGGTTAATATGGGTGAGTGGAGTGGCAATTTCTTATAATGGAAAGAATATAGCAACGTTAGACGATGTAGATCTTACAAACAAAAAAGTGCTGGCTAGGATAGATATAAACTCTCCCATAAAGAATAATGAAATAATGGATACTAGCAGAATTAGATCTCATGTTAAAACTATAAAAGAGCTAGTAGAATTAGGCTCTAAACTAGTAATCATGAGCCATCAAGGTAGGCCAGGTGAAAGTGATTTCATATCATTAAGAAAACATTCAGAAATTTTATCTAAAATGTTAGGATTTAACGTTGAATTTATTAGCGATATAACTGGTCCCGAAGCGAGAAAAAGAATAGCAACTTTAGAGGTAGGGGAAGTTTTGGTTTTAGAAAACACAAGATTTTTATCTGAAGAAAACATAGAGATGCCATTTGAGCAACTAATAGAAACAAATTTTGTAAGAAAATTATCGCCTTTATTTAATTACTATATAGGAGACGCATTCGCAAGTTCTCATAGAAGTCAAGCTAGCATTGCAGGTTTTCCATTAGTTATTCCTGGAGTAGCTGGAAGAGTTATGGAAGATGAAATAAAAGGTTTATCTAAGGCTCTTCATGGAGAAAGGCCTAGAACATTTTTTATAGGAGGAGCAAAACTTAATGACGCCATTAAAATTATAGATCATATAGTAAAATCAAACAAGGCCGATTACATATTAACAGGAGGTTTGGTTTCTTTGTTAATTTTAAAGGCTAAGGGATTTAATATAGGAAATGCTGAAAAAATAATAAATGAAAAGTTCGGCCATCTAATTCCAGAAGCTAAAGCTTTGCTGAATTATGAAAATATAATCGTTCCAGATGATTTTGTTTCTGAAATCAACAATGAAATAGAAATAGTTAATGCTAAAGGAATAAAAGGATCTGCAAAGGACATTGGGCCAGAAACTATAAGCAAGTATAGTGATATTTTAAAGAATTCTAAAACCATAGTCATGAGAGGCCCTGCAGGAGTTATTGAAGATGAAAGATTTAAAATAGGAACAATAAAAATAGCTGAAGCATCCCTTAATAGCAATGCGTATGTAATATTTGGAGGTGGTCATTTTATTTCAATATTGGATGATTTATCGCCATTTCTTAGAAAGAAAATTGGATATATTAGCACGGGCGGTGGAGCTGTTGTATATTTCCTATCTGGAGAGAGAATGCCAGGAATCGAGGCTTTAACAATATCTTATGAAAAATTCTTTAAAGGGATATAAAATGAAAAGCAAAGTAAAGGTAGCAATAAATGGTTTTGGTACCATTGGAAAAAGGATAGCTATAGCAGTTAATAAACAAGATGATATGATAGTCTCAGGTATAGTGAAGAAAAAACCTGATTATAATGCTTTATATGCAATAAGGTCTGGGATAGATGTTTATACAATATCAAACAAAGATATGGAATCTTTTAGAAAAAATGGAATAGAAGTTAAGGGAACTTTAAAAGATTTGATTAAAGAATCAGATATAATAGTTGATGCTACACCTGATGGTGTTGGTGAAACCTATAAAGAACTATACAAAACCAATGGAATAAATTCAATTTTTCAAGGAGGAGAAGAAGCTAGTATAGCAGATATATCCTTTAATTCACTGTGTAATTACGAAGAAGCTTATGGTAAAAAAAGCATTAGAGTGGTATCATGTAATACTACAGGTCTGCTAAGAAGTATATGCGCTTTAAATCAAGTTTCAAAAATAGAGAAAGTGAATGCTGTCTTAATAAGAAGAGGGGCTGATCCTCAAGAAATTAAAAAAGGGCCTATTAACTCAATTGTTTTAAATCCTGTAAACTTACCCAGCCATCATGCTTTAGACGTTAAATCTGTTATACCTTGGATAAATATATCGACAGCTGCGGTAGTAGTACCTACGACATTAATGCATGTGCATCATGTTACGATAAGATTTAAAGATAAGGTAGAAAAGAACGATATCATAAATGCATTCCTCCAAGCACCAAGAATTATTCTTTTGGACACAAAGTTGTCTGATATACAGAGCACAGCTCAAATAATAGACTCTGCAAGGTTAACAAAGGAAAGAGGAGACGTAAATGAACTAGTCGTATTTATGGATTCAATAAGCATAGATGAAAATGAGCTTCAATTTTTCCAAGCTGTACATCAAGAATCTATTGTAGTTCCTGAAAATATTGATGCGATCAGGGCATCTCTTGAAATTTCTACTAAATATGATTCTATATCAGAAACCGATAAGAAACTCGGGATAAACAAGTTACTCTACTAAAATTAACACTATTCTTATGCTGTTGTCAAATCTCTTTGACCTAATGTAACAAGACCAACTTTCGCTGTCAAATCGTTTAACCTTCTATAAAATTTAAGATCCAAAATGCCTTTATTTAAACTCCAATCTATAAAGTTTGATAGACCTTCAATGAATTCATCTGATACTATTTTAGCTATTCTTACTATTTCATCATCATTAGCTATACTAATTGCCTTTTCCAAAACGATATCTGAAGGATGAGTTAATCCCGAAAGATACTTGCTCACTGCAGCTGGAGTAACTCCTAATTCGTTTGCTAGTTCTCTTACACCTCTTTCATTAGCCAATATCTCTATTATTTTTTGCCTTGATTCTTTACCCAGGAGATGGACATATTTTATCATTAAATCTTGCACCAATTTAATTATGACTAAGTTAAATGTAATAAGAGGTTAAGATATTTTATTAGCTTTATTCCTTAAAAACCTCTATACCATGTTAAAAACAATTAAGTTTAACTTCTAGCTTTCTTGCCTGAAAGCTTGTTTGCTTTTCTTAATTCAAAGTCTATTTCAGCATCTGTTAGAGATGCTTTGTTTTTTATTTCATTTAAGACCTTATTCAATGATTCTTGGAAAGATTTTTGTATTTCTGCCTTTTCTAAAACTTCTTTTCCATCACTTGTAACTCTAATTTTTCTATATCTTGGCTCTGCTTCAGCTAAACCTGTATATAACAAAGCAATTATATCGTTCTTTAAAGTTGGGCTATATGGGTCGTTTCCTAATTGATTAAATTGGTAGCCAAGATCTATTCCTTTATTTTTAAGTTCAGACACAACTATTTGTAGGGTCCTTTCGTGAACCATTCCAAGTTGTGATATCAGGTAAAGTAGAGACATAAGCTTCTGATTTTGGACTACCTTGTCTTTAGTTATTACTTGTGTTGCAACTATTTTTAACTCTTTTGCTGTAGAAGCCTTCTGATCTACTTGTTCTTCCTTAACCTTATTCTGCTTTTTACCTCCCATGTTCCTCACCACACAAGTTAAAACCCTCTCCACATATTTAGTGAGTGGAGGGGCTTAAAATTGAAAAGGAAAAACTTGATGTCAGTTTTGCTAATACTTATACTTGTATCATTGTTCTTGCTATTCCCAATAATAAATGCCCAACAATTAGAAGGGACTCAGCAAACACAATGGTCAAGATCTACATGGCTTTATTTGCCAGCTGTTGAAGGAAATAATAGTGGGGCTGTAATTAATACTACAGTAACACTATCATATCCTGGGACTGGGCAAGTCACAGTTCAAAGTAATGGACAAGTTCAAAGTTCTACTCAATATAGTATGGAAATGGCATATATTGTAGCAATGCTGTATGCAGGTTTAAACTATAATAATTATAACTTAAAAGTTTTCATTAACGCTTCAGGCTCTATATCAGGACCAAGTGGTAGCTTCGGTGTAATGCTTGCAACATATGGTTTAGCAACAGGTATAAATACTTCTATATTGCATGATTATGCAATAACTGGAGCAGTATCCCCCTCTGGGCTATCAGGTCCTATAGGAGGCTTGTCTCAAAAATGTTCTGCCGCATCTTCAAAAAATCTAACCCTAGCATTCCCAGTAGGTAACCTAGCTAGCAGTGGGGTATCGAATTGCAAAAAATTCCTACCAGTTCCTGGAATTATTTTTGCTTCTAATGAAATTTACAAGACTTCACCATACAATATAGAAATAAACGTGTCAAAGGACGAAGAATTTGAACTAGCTATGAAAAATTCTTCCAATCAATTTATTAATCAAACTAATAAAATATTAAAAGAAGTTAATTCAACCATATCAACCTTAAGCAATCAAACTTTATTTATTTTAAACTTAGAGCAAATAATAAACTACTCAAAGAATAACATAAACTTGGCAAAAGAAACCATAAATAAAGATCCATATGCATCTGCTAGCTATGCTTTTACGGCTTATTATTATGCATTAACAGCCAATTATACAATATGGCTCTATAATATCTCTTTAAGTCGGAGTAATTATTTATCTACCTTTGTCAATAATGTAACCCAATCTATTATAAATGATGCAAACAAACTTGAATCTAAATTAATTAACAATTCTAATCTAAATACATTATATTCGCAGGAACTTATGGCAACTGCATTTAGTAGAATAGCAGATACAATATATAGTGCCCAATACACACAAAGCATTTCATCTAGCATATCTAATTCATCTTTAATAACAATAGCACAAAATATGGCATATTCTCAGGCAAGATTAGAAAGCGCATTATCATGGGCTCAAGCGGCAATACTATCAAACAAAACTCCTCCATTTATTTCTCAAGGTTTAATATCATCAACAGCAAGTGCTGCATCTACATATACAACAGCTGCAGTAAATTATGCAAATTCCCTAATAGATTATTATGTAGCTCAATATACATCCATTGGAGATATCGCAGATGCCCAAATACTTAGCGCTATGAAAAGCGATCTCAACTACCTATTATCAAGTGCAAATAACTTGCTTAGCAAAGGTTATTACACAGCTGCTATTGGAGTATATGAAGACGCTTTGCAAAACTCATTAAGCATAATATTTATAATAACGGGAACAAATTACCCATTTGTAACAAATCAATATGCTACTGAGTTACAAAGTGAGTTTAATTTAATCAGCTCTGAGTTGGCCTCTAGAGGGCTACAAAGTTCTATAGATAATTCATATATGAACTATGCCAAACAAATAATGAATAGTGATCCTGAAAGTGCTCTAAGTATAATGGAAACAGCAGTTGTTGATTCAATTATATGGTACATAGGTGAACTATCATTTAATAATGCTAACTCAGTTAATTACATTACAATAGTATCTTCAAATAATGCAATAAACTATGGAATGTACATAATTTACTTAGCTGTAGGCATATCTTTAGGAGCATTTATAGCTATACTATATGTATCGAGGACTTATAAAAAATTATATTCCTAATATTTTTATATAAATAAAATCTATTTCTTTAAATGAAATTAATGAAGATTTTATATGTATTGGCTAATGTTTTTATATTTTCAAGCACATTAAATTATAGGTGAATATATTGCTGGAATTAAAACCAGTCGTTAAAAAATTTTATGAAGTAAATGAAGAAGAATTACCAAAAGAACAAGCACAAAAATCTTTTATAAGATGGCTACTAGCAGATGACAACTATAACTTTTTCATGAGACTGTTTAGAATAGAATCTGGAGGTCATATAAATTCGCATTTTCATCCTTGGGAACATGAAATTTTTATTTTAGAAGGTAAAGGTAAGATTAGAATAGGCTCAAAGGTTTATGATGTAAACGAAGGCTATTTTATTTATATTCCGCCTAATGCAGAACATGAATATTGGGCAGAATCAGATTTAAAATTCATATGTATAATCCCATCTAAACCTACAGCTGAAGAGTTAGATGAACCTTTACCATACTAGTGATAAAGCGAACGACAAACCTCGCCCTTCAGGGCGGGATAAAGTTTTTTAAGTTTAAAAACTTATTAAAAATTGAGACAGCTGCTAACGGGGTATGCGTCACTGAAACATGAGGTACGCCTCTACCCCAACTAACAAGTGTAATAAAATATAACTCCAGGCCGATCAACTCTTAAAACATGAGGAGCGGGAACCGATTTCTCCCGCAATATCGGCTTGGGGGATAACAGAGTAGCACCCGTAAAAGGGGTGTAACCCTTGAGACCTCAGGAAACCCTCGCCCTTCAGGGCGGGGAGGAGGTCAGAATAATGGAGGATAATATAACTATCAAATTCAATAAACTATATGACACAATAAGAAATTGTACAAAATGTAAATTATATCTAAGTAGAAAAAATGCAGTTATTGGTTATGGTAATATAAAGGCAAAAATAATGTTTATTGGAGAAGCTCCAGGAAGAAATGAAGATATACAAGGAAAACCATTCGTCGGATCTGCAGGTAAGCTTCTCGATTATCTTCTAAATAAAATTAATTTAAAAAGAGAAGATGTGTATATAACTAATGTAGTGAAATGTAGACCCCCTAATAATAGAACTCCTTTAAAGGAAGAAATAGATGCATGTATACCATATTTAAAGGAAGAAATAGAAATGATTAGGCCCGAAATTATCGTAACCTTAGGTAGGACTTCAGGGGCAGCATTATCGGAAATTTTTGGTCAAAGATGGGAAGGGATTGAAAAAGAAAGAGGAACAATAAAGGAATTCGAATATAATAATATGAAAGTTAAAATGATATCTACATATCATCCAGCAGCTGCGCTTTATAGACCTGAGATAAAAAGTAAGCTAGAAGAAGATTTTGAAAAGATTAGTAAAATTTCATTGCAAAGAAAAAGCAAAAATCTTTTAGACTTTATATAAATTTTCTAATAAATTTCAATCTGTTTTAATTTTTGCATTAAATCTAATTATATAAATCTAAATTTAAAATTCAAAAATACATATAATAATTATCTTTATTTTTAATATGAGCAAATTTATATTTAGTTTTTTAATTTGAATTATAATAATGTTAATAGATGCATAATATGTTAAAGGAAATAGGTATACTACCCTCTTTTACGGATAGGGCTTTATGGTTTCAGTTTATTCACGGAAAAGATTCGTTCTTCCTTCAAGTTGTTTAAATACCCTAATCAATATCTCTTGTTAAGGCATAGCTATGTTTATAGCTGTATTTATTTTGCTTTAAGGAATATCCCAAAGCGTTTTATGTTTGAAATGTATTTATGCTTAACTTCCATCCTTACAATTGAGGTCTCTGGTGCAAAAAGATGAAAATAAAATGGTGTGGAAATTCATATTTTATAATAGAAAAAGATGATATCAAAATTGCTATAGATCCTCACGACGGTTATAGCCTTAATTTAAAACCATGTTATGTCAATGCGGATTATATAATAATAACACATAATCATTATGACCATAATGCAGTAGAAGTATCATATGGCGATAAAACTAAAGAAATAATAAAAAATTTTATAGGTAAAAAGAAAATAGATAGCATTAATTTAGAATTCTATGAAATGGCCCATGACAAAAATGAAGGTAAAGTTTTTGGTATGGTTAAAACATTTAAATTAATAATTGATGATATAAAAATAGTCAATCTATCTGATATAGGAGTGAGATTTAATAAACTGATAAAAGATATATTTTATCCTGTTGATATACTAATGATACCTGTTGGAGGGGTTACAACAATAAATTATTTGGAAGCAATAGAATATATAGAGAATTTAAAGCCAAAGATAGTTTTTCCTATGCACTATTGGATTAAGGGATCTACTCTGCCTTATGATTCTATAGAGAAATTTATAAATAGCATTAATTATAAAAAAATCCTAATAAATTCAAATGAAGTTAACATTAATTTAAACGCTTTGCATGATGATGTAGAAATACTTATTTTAAAATATGAATAAATCATTTCAAATCTCTCTTTTGCCAAATACTAGTTAGGTCTCTTTTCCTAACTTCTCTCATCATTGATTCGAGCCTTTTATATACAGTACTGTGCATTTTGCCTTCGATTAATAGATCTATTCCATGTTGTGCTATAATTGCTCTATCATAATCACCAATTATACCTACCATGTTGTTTCCTACATGGATTATTGTCCCAGTTATTTCTTCAATTGTTTTTTTGGCCCTACCATCTTCGCCAATTATTCTACCCATAACTCTCTTGATATGATTTGCTGAATCACCTACTTTTGATTTTATATCAGTAACTAATAGAACGCTATCTTCATCAAGAAGATCTAATATATCTTCTTTGGAGAAGCCTATGCCTATTGCTTGTATAATATCTTTTGCTTTTATCATATCTGCAGGTGAAGTTTCATTACTTATTGGTTCTATTATTATTAGTGAATTGTTTTTATCTATATCAAGTTTAACTTTTAGCCTAGTTTCTATATCGTTTTTAATTTTATTAAATTCATTTAGAAATTGTTCTTTATTATCGAATGGATACTGAGCATATATTTTAACCCATTTTTCTACTCTTCCTTCTCTGTTAGACAAGACATTATCCCTCTTTCTAGTTCCTCATATTCCTCCACTTCTATTAGCTTAGAGAAGAAAGAATAAACATTTTTCAAATCTCTTTTAAGGAATGAAATTGCATTTGGATGGTTTAAATCAACAGATTGAGATACATCTATAATGTAAACTTTTGATTTCCAATACATAATGTTATATTCGCTTAGATCAGCGTGAACTAAGTTTGCATTGCATATCATCTTTTGTAGATTTTCTTTTACTTCATTATATATTTTTAATAAAGTTTCGCTGTCCAATTCTTTATATATTTCATTAAGTAAGGGCGCTCTGTATCCGCTTTCTCCTATGAATTCCATAACTAACACATTTCCAGATAATCCTTTAGGTTCTGGCACATTAATTTCATATTTTTTCATTCTTTTTAAGTTATTAAATTCCTTCTTTGCCCACAAATAAATTAACGATCTAAATTTGTTTGGAATAGATTCAAACCTTGGATCTCCGTAAATGTATTCTTTAATGCTTTTCCTAAATTCAGCTGCAGAAGTCAAAAATATTTTTATCGCTAGATCTTCATTATTAAATCCTTTCCCCCAAAATAACTTCGATTCCTTACCTGAGCTGAAGGATCCCTTAATTTCTTTGATTATTCTCTTGTTAGTTAATTTATAAAGGTGATAATTAGTAAAAGAATCAATCACTTCATCAACAGTTTTTATTATATCTTCATCCTTTACTTTCTTCTCTACTTTACTTTTTTTATCTATATTTTTATTCAACCACCTTCCTCTCCTAATAGATCTTTTGGCAAAAGACCTTTTTGCATCAATTCTTTTACTTCACTTTGTTGATACTTATGAACTACTTCTCCTTTCATATCAGAAGTTCCCCAAGGTAAAAAGAGTATTGTATCTCTTTCGTGGAGCCAAACTCTTCTTCTCATTTTTCCAGGTATCCAAGCTTTATATTTATTGCCATCTGAGCAAATAACCTCCAAGAATCCTGCACCAATAACCTTTTGTACAACACATATCATTGTACCTTCTTCATCGCTAGGTAACGGCATTTCGCCTTTAGATCCATTGTCACGGTTTTTCTGTTTTACCAAACTAAATCTCATCCTCCTAATTTATTTTAGTATAGAATAGGTTATTTTAATTTTTCTAGTTGATTATTAAAACAAATAGTGTTTTAAAGTTTATTATGAATAAGTTTCTCTTTATTCTAAGGAGGTTTTTTATTTTGTAAAATAATTTTAATTAATATAATAAATAAAATGCAATATATAAATTGCATGTTGATCTTAAAATTAACTTGTTACAATATTAATTCATTATAACTTATTTATTAAGTAAATAAAACTTTTAGAAAGGTATGCTCTATATTCTTGTCCGTTCTGTAAATCATTTGTAAACCCTTCAATATTTGACTCCTTATATCTATATATATTATTATAATTTGACTCTTTATCAGAAAACACGTAGATATCGTTATTTTTTTCAATTAGTTTTACTATTCTTAAATTTGTTTCTTCATCATAGAGCCTAAATCCTTTGTTCCACAGATTTTCTGTATCGATAATTTTCTTTTCTCTAGAATTTAAATTCTCTACTAAAATGCCATCTAATCCCTTTGCTATATAAATGTATGGTTGACCTTCATAAACAAAGACGTCTTTTGGCTTTAAGTTAAGGAGCCTTACAGAGATATACATTCTACTTTTTCTTGAACCATCTTTGTTAACTCCTATAAGTTTATACGTTTCAATTGTCTTACCAATATATTCTTCTTTAAATTTTGTAGCTAGAGCTTTAGCATATTTATTATCTTTGATATATAAATCAAAGCCATCTTTTTTTATTTCCTCGACCTTTATAATTTCTCCTCTTGATAATGTTACAATCTTGTTTATCTGCTTTTTAATTTCACTATAAAGCGATTCTGATATTTTATTGGGATACCCTCTAATTTGGATAATCGCATTATATCCTCTTGATGTCTTTATTGATGAGCAAGTAGGACATATGGTGTTGTTTAACTTAATATCAACTAATTTCTCTTCCGATAGGTTTAAATTTTTATACGATGCCTCTAAAATTATCTTTGCCTTTATATGACTTTGATTTTTTTCTATAAATTCAATTTTTTTAACATATACATCTTTAATAGGTTCAATAGGCTTTAGTTTCTCAGTTATATAAATCTTTAAATAGCTATCTAGGGTTTCTTCTAATGTATCCAATCCAGAAGTCCATTGACCTAAGTATTTATAAGAACCACAAATATTACAAAAGGTAAATTCTATTTTATCGGGTATTGTTGCAAGACCTTTATGCTTAACAAAACAGTCTTTGCAGAACTTATCTATAAATTCCACTTCATTGCTTGATCTCCCGCAAACTGGGCATATTTTTTCAGGCATCTTTTATCTTCCTATTTATTATTTATAAGCAGAATTTATTTAAAGTTAATTATTCTGCATTGCAACATTAAATCTGGGAATAGGCAATGGCTACAAGAATAGCAGTTTTAGGTATAGGAAATATGGGAAGCGCAATAGCGGAAAGGCTTTCTAATTCCGGATTTACATTATTCCTATGGAATAGAACCATTGAAAAAGCAAAATTAGTCGCATCTAAGTTAAATGCAGAGGTTTTTGATTCTCCTTGGAAAGCTGTGGAGAATGCAGATGTTGCTATTTCATTAGTTTCTGATGATAATGCTCTTTATGATGTTATATCTCAAATGAGGAGGGCAGATGGTTTGCTATTTATTAATTCTTCTACCATAACTCCTAATGCTAGTATGGTTGCTTACAAGCAATTAAAAGAACTTGGTATTTGTTATGTTGAAGCTCCCATTATAGGTCCCCCACAAAATCTAATTGAAGGAAATGCAATTTTTCTTGTTGCTGGGGAGAGAAATTGTGTTAGGTACTCTATGGGGATTTTAACATCAGCAGGTAGTGTTATAGAAATTGGAAATGAAAGTTATAAGGCATCGATTGCCAAATTAGTATATAATTCTTTGTTAATATCATCAATAGAACTGCTAAGCGAATCGTTATCTTTAGCGGACGCCTATGGGATTAATCCAGATAAAATAAAAGAAATAACTAAAAATACTGTTTTTAGCCAATTTGTAGATAAATATTTAGATAGAATATTGTCTAAGAGTAATTTAGCATCTTTTAGGCTTTCTTTAGCTGCTAAAGACTTAGAATATGCAAGTAGGGCTGGATTTGATGCAGGTGTAGTTCTGCCTATAGTAAGAATAGCAGCTCAAATTTTCAAGCAGGCAGAAAACTTTAATATGAAAGACCTGGATTACACAAGAATATATGATTTTATAGGCCTAAAGAAATATAAAGAGACTAACATTAAATCCTAAAATGTTAGATTTTAATAAGGAAACGCTATTAATAATTATGAGATGCCTCATCGCTTTGGCCCCTCTTCATATTTGGTTCAGAAGCGGCCACATACTAATCATAGGCACCAATTATATAATAAAGTAGTCTCTATTAATATTTTAATGTTAATTAGATTTTATTTATTATAGTTTAAAAGAATTTAATCTAAAGGTAGTTATTTGGTTTATTTCATTTAAATCATTACATCTATAGCTTTCTTCAATTATATTATCTATATTATAGTTTATTTCTTTAGCAATATTTATTATATTTTCCTTGTTTGTTGAAATTATAGCTAAATTTTTATAGTTTTCCGATTTATTAATAGTTTCATATAATTGCTTAGACCTTGTTAAATAAGTCAAAGCCCTTAAGGATATATTTGAGGTTTTGTGATGAAGAGATGTGAAGTCTTCCATTACATAGCTGTATATTAAAGCTAGGGAACATGGCTCTACATTATTAGGCACAGAAAATATTAATGTTTCAGTTTGATATTTTTTTGATAAATTGGAAATAAATTTTTTATCAAATATAACATTGCTTAATAATGATAGATAAATTTTTTCAAACGGGAAGCTAAAATTAAATATTTTCAACTTTTTACACCTAATGTTTGATTTAAATAGCTTTCTATTTCTTGTGTTGGATAAAGGCCTATAAATTGGTTAACTGTTGATTCAGTTTGAGTGTTGTATATAATTAATATTGGAGTCGCATCTATACCTTGGTTATATGCTAGATTTGCTATTGCATAAGCATTTCTCATGGTATTATTAATATTGTTATAATTTATTGATAAATTACTTTGATTGAATATCAAATATAATGTATATGGTGTAGGCATTTCTAATTGAGATGTTTTATTGCTTTCATATAGCATTATATTATAATAATATATAGCATAATCTTTATTCAAAACATTATAGAACTGCGTAAAACCATACTTTTGATATAAGAGATCTAACATAGCTATCATTTCTAAAGAATATTGGTGTATAGGCATACCAATAAAAATTAATTTTGCATAGTTATTTTCAGCTAAATAATTTAAATAGGGTAGAGTATTATTAAATTCTATAGCGCAATAAGGGCACTCTGGATCATAAACAATGAAAATATAGTATTTTGATGAATTAGTTCCGTAGCTTGGTACTAATGATGTATTAATGTATGGCAGTAAAGGTTTAACATTTATTAAATTGATGCTTGTGGTTTGTGTCGATGTAGTTTGAGTAGTTTGGCTATTTGTTGTTACGCTTGATTTAGACCCGTTTTCTTTATTTAGAACTATATATGACCCTACTCCTATAACTATAATTGCTAAAACAATCACTAAAATTATTAAGCCTTTGTTCGTTTTGTAACCACCTCAAGTTTATTGCTAGAAGAAAAGTTTATAACATTAATCTTGATAAATTGATTAATTTAAAATAAAAGCTTTAATGTTTAATTTTTGTATATTATTTAGTTTAATATTTTTCTAGTTCTTTTATGAAGTCTGTTTTTGATTATCCTCCTTTGATTCTTTTGTTATTTCCTTTAATTCTTTTTCTAATTCTTTTTCAATTTCTTCTATAGGTTTTGGAGGCGGTGTTGTAGCTAGTGTATATCCTATCCATCCAATTATAGCGAAAATAGCTAAAACTGCTATGCTTCCAGTCAATTTTAATAATATTAAGCTAGCCTTTGCAGCTATTGGAGGATACCATAATATTATAAGGTAAGCTAAAATTATTACAATTGAAATTATCATTAATAAAACTCCTGTTGCTTTATCTTTATTCATCCTTTCACCGCAATACATGATAAGTTTAAATAAATATAAATTTATCGTTTCTTTCAAATAATTAATAAGTTTCATTTATAAAATCGATAATTTCTTTTAGAATTGCTTTGCTGACATCTTCAATACTTTTTTCTTTGTTTCCCTGCATTTCATTTATTTTAATTATCTTAGTGCCTTCATTTTTTGCTATTTCTAGAACTTGGTTATACCTATTCTTTACTGATTCTAAAAATGATCTATTTTCAAATACAGATATTTTCGATCTCTTTGAAATTCTCTCTAAAGCTATATCCAAAGGAACATCAAGAAAAACAATTGCATCAGCATTTATTGTAAATTGGTTAATTTTATTGATCCAGTTTATATCCTCACCTTGATAAGCCATATTTGAATATTTATATCTATCTGTTATAACTATATAGTTTTCATAAATATAACTTAAAATTCCATTATTTAAACCATCCCCATACTTTAAATGATATAATCTATCAGCGGCGAACAACAAAGCGATTATGTTATTATCAATATTTCTGTCTTTTCTATTTATAATATCTTGAACTAATAATCCTATTTCATTGTTTGTTGGCTCTTTAGTATAAATTGATTTATAACCCAATATATTTAATTTTTCATTTAATATCTTGGAATGCGTAGTTAAGCCGCTACCATCAATTCCTTCAAATGCTATTAGCAAACCTTTTTTCAATATTGATCCCAATATAAACTTTATGTACTTCCTATTAAATTCTTATTTTATTTCTTGGAGTATAATGGAAAATTTATAAGGTGGGAACATTAATAAAATTTAGGGGAATCTAAAAAACCTTAAAGTTTAGGTTCGCCTAAAAATACTTAAAGCTACTAATAATTAAAAATGAGAGGATATATATGGAATACAAAGAATTATTAAAAACATTTGGACCAGCATGGATAGTAATGATTGCAGATGTAGATGTGGCATCAATAGTAGAGGGTTTGCAATCGGGCCTAGCATGGGGCTATAGGATGATATTTATAATGTTATTACTAACTATTCCCCTGTTTTTTATACAAGACGCTGCTGGAACTCTGGGAACAGTATCTGGAATGGGATTGGGAGAAGCTATTAGAAAAAAATTTGGCAAGAAACAGGCAATAATTGCATCAATTCCAATGTCAATTACTGATTTTTTAGAATATGTAGTAGAATATGCAGGTATTGGTCTAGGATTACAATTATTAGGTATCCCATTAGAGATTGGATTAATAGTAGCATTTGCTTTTCATATTTTAGTTGCAACCAGCAGAAAATATAGGCATGCAGAAGCTATATTAGTTCCAGTAAGTTTCATATTAGTTGCAACCATAATTTGGTTATCATTTATATTTCCAGTTAATTTTAAAGAATTTTTATCACAAGGCATAAATCCTATTCAGCCTTATGGTAATAAATCATTTGATTTTCTATTTGCTGCTAGCATAGGAGCCGTAATTATGCCTTGGATGTTATTCTTTCATTCAGGAGCTGATTCAAGAAAAAAATTGAAGGTAGAAAATATGAAGGCTGAAAGATTTGAAACGTTAGTTGGTGCAATTATTTCAGAAATTTTAATGGTTATAACTGTTATAGTAGGATATAACCTGGGCAAGCTAGACCCTTCTATGGAATTTGATGTTTTAAGCTATAATATATTAGCAAATATGTTGAAGAATTTTGATCCTAATGCAATATATATATTTGGAATAGGATTCATAGCATCAGGTTTCCTAGCTTTAGTTGTAATATCTATGGCATCTGCGTGGGGAGCCTTGGAAGCATTAGGTATAAATAAACACAAATGGTATATATTAATTTATTCTTTGGAATCATTACCAGCTATGATTTTAGTATTAGTATCTAAAAACCTTGTCTACTTAATGTTGGAATTAATGGTTATTTATACGATAATTGTTGCACCTCCTCTATACTATCTAGGTAGATTAGTTTCTGATGATAAGATAATGAAAGGAAAACCCTTAAAGGGTATTAGATTAAAACTATATTGGCTGCTTTCGGCGTTGATTGTTATCGGGGGTTTACTTGGTTTTATTTCTATGTTTTAACTAGTATAATTACCTTTCATGGTTACTAAGATTTTAGCATTCTTCTCGCTGAATTTTAAGTTTGAATTTGTATTTTATTTGTTTATTAAATTTATTAAATTTTATGATAAATTAATCATGGTAAAACTGTGGATCAGCCAAAAGTATATATAATTATTTTGCAAGAAGCCATAAAAACATTTTGCAAGGAAGCTATCCATCGCTACCTTGCGAAGAAGACTTTACCCCCTTAACCCCCAATTAGGTTAAAAATTTGTTAATGTTTTTATAAAATTATAAAAATCAACAGTATGCCATAGCTCTAATAAGGTTTTCTTTCGCTAATTCAGCATATTGCATTACTTGAGGGATTGGGGGGATCTGATCAATAATCTTTTCTACTCTATTTATTACTTTTTGAATTTCAATAGTGTTACAATCATATTTACCAAGATCATTTACTTGTTTTGAGAGCCCTCTTAAAGAAGCTCTAAATACTACTAAGTTGCCCGTTTCATCTTTGTTTATTATTGTGTTTAGATAATTTGCAGCCTGGCTTAAGTATCTGCTAGCTTCTACTATTAACAGCATGTAAGATGTATCATTGCGTCTATTAGCCAATTCCCCCACCTGCTGCATATATAACTAATATATTAATATTTAGGAAAAGTTAAAAACATATAGATGAGCAATTTATAATAATTTAATATCTACCTAAAATTGTAAATATATAAATTAATAACTAAAATATTGGGAAATATAGTAAAAACTTAAAAGTGGGAGTGATAACAATAAAATTGTGATGCTAATTGGGAGAAGAAAGGGAATTATTGTTAGAAAATGTAAGGATTTTAGATCCTGAGTCTGGTTATGTAAACAATAATGGTATATTGGTTATAAAAAATAATATAATAAAAGACTTTGGGAGCAAGGGGTCTGTAGAAGTTTCAAAAGATTCTAATTCAATAGATTGTAAAGGCTATACAGTTATGCCAGGATTAATAGATGCGCATTTGCATGTTACAGGGCAAAGGTCCGGAAAAATTGAAGAAAGTCTTGTGACTCCTCTAGGCGTATTTTATGCCAGAGCTGTTAAGGATTTAGAAGCATTAATAAATGCAGGTTTTACAACGGTAGTAGATGCTGGTAGTTTAGTAGCTTTGCATCTAAGAGATGCAGTCAATGAAAATACAATAGTAGGTCCAAGGGTAGTGGCATCAGGTCTTCCGTTGAGTATGACATTTGGTCATGCAGATACTCATTATATGCCAGTGGATTATGTTGACTATAGAACCTCTAAGAAGTTAACACCATTTATGTCACTAATATGTGATGGAACAGATGAATGTAGAAAAGCAACGAGGTATGCCATGAGAGAAGGGGCTGATTTCATAAAAGTAATGGCAACTGGAGGTGTTTTGTCTCAAAGAGATAAACCGGAACATAGACAATTTACATATGAGGAACTTAAAGCAATAGTCGATGAAGCTCAGGCCGCTAATAGATGGGTTCATGCACATGCTCAAGGAACCGAAGGTATATTGAATTCTCTAAGAGCTGGCGTTAAGGTAATAGCACATGCAATATATATAAATGAAGAAGCATCAGAAGAAGCTAAAAAGAGAAATGCTGTAGTTGTGCCAACTCTTTCAATTGTGCAAAGATTAATAGATGATGGCGAAAAATTAGGTGTACCAGAATGGGGATTAAAGAAATCCAAGGAAGTTTATGAACAACATCTAAATGCAACTAGGTTAGCATATAAAATGGGAGTAAAAATAGCAACAGGGACAGATTTTGATGGCGGATTAGGAAAAATGGGAACGAATGCTATGGAACTTAAGTTGTTTGTAGAAAAAGTAGGTATGTCTCCGTTGGAAGCTATAAGAGCTGCTACAGTAAATGCATCATCAGCTGCTGGACTTGAAGGAAAAGTTGGGTTAATGAGAAAAGGAGCCCTTGCAGACTTGATAGTAGTTAATGGAAATCCAATTGATGATATAAATACCTTAATTAATGTTGATAATGTAAAATATGTAATTAAAGATGGCAATTTAGTAAAGAAGCCTAATAATAAATAATTTGCTTTAAGAGGATAAACTAATTATTTTATTTTGCATATATTCTTATCTTATTTATATCATAGTCTTTTATTTTGCCATCTGATACGTCTATTTCTATAGAAAATATAGCTTCTGCATCAATTAAATCGCTCTCGAATTTATATTTACAATCTACAATTCCTTCCTTTGAATTATTACAAATCAATTCCATCCCTTCTGAACTTAAGTTTTCTGAAAACTTTTCTAAAAAGTCTCCTATATGCTCATCTAAATAGTCCTGTATTGTGCTTATATCTTCTGCCAGATCATTTAATTCATCGGATAGCTCATCTATATCATTTACATTTTCTAAATCAATATAGCATGTCAATGCTGGCACCATAATTATATTCTTAAATTAAAATTTAAATATATATGTTGTTTTGTTATTTAATGCTTAATAATCTAAAATACTAAAAATGGGTAATACCAAGAGTTTCAGTCTTTAATAGTAAGAAATTAATTTAATTAAAATTGGGAATGAAAATGGAATTAATAAGTCAAAGAAATATTGAGAACGTGCAAAATATAAATACTAACTTGCTAAATCTTATGAATCAAAAAAATGATTTGGAAGTATATGTAGATAAGAATGCATGGGATCTATTAAAAAAATATTTGTATAAGAAAGGAATTGTTGCAGAATCGTTAAAGAAACCAGATCACTTGTACATTTACATTACGACAGAAAAAGGAAAAGTTTCAATTGAATTAAAGGATAAGAATAATATAATATACAAAGAGCTTATGACTGTTGAGGAATTTGCAAAAATATTTTCATAATTTAAAATTTGATTTAATTATTGTGAAATACAAATTAAAACTGATATCTAATTTTTATTTAGGATTCTGTTTATCTAGTGAACTATTATGTTATTACTGAAGGGTCATTCCCATTCAAGATGAGGAATTCTTACTTCTTAGAAATATATGATCCCCTTAAAGCACAGGTTCTCTCAAAAGAACTGTTTTGTAATCTGGAAGATAGGTTACGAAATTTCGCTGTCCACAGCTTAAGTTTCACTACTTATGATGGTATAACTAGCTCTATTAGTTAGAGGTCTAATAAACTATAGATAGTTATTGTATAAGAACATTTCGTAAGGAAGCTATTCATTGCTTCCTTACATATGAAGACTTTCATCCCCTTAAACCCCATTAAGTTAAATACCGTTTAATCTCCATAAATTATTTAATTTGTCAAAAACTTCTCTTGCTTCTAGCTCCTCTTGTTGTACAATGCTAATTAATCCTTCTGGACTTTTTAATACAATAATATAAGATTTTTTTGATGATATCAGATCGTATAATATAGGTTTATAGATTTTGAAAGATATTCCAAGGTCTTTTCCTTCATCTCTTAATCCTTTATTAAATTCATTAAATTCTTCAACAAATATTCTTATATCATTGATAAACATCATTATTGACTTTATTAAAGGCTTTAAATTTTCTTCCCAGTTACTTAAAATTCTGCTTGTTGTAATGTACAATATATCAGTATCTTTGGCCCTTTCAGCTAATACGGACAAGAGATTGTAGTAACCTTTTACCATCAGTATTTCATTTACGTTTTCAGATATAGTTACGTTTTCAAGGTTATCAGCAATGTTTAAAATTTCTTTGATTTTTTTCTTTGACTCTTCCTCCAAACGAGCTATCGCAGATACAGCAACAGCCCTGGGATGAACAGCTCTATACCAACCTTTTGGATCAGAAACTGCCATACCTTTTGCTTCAAGTACTTTTATTACATCATAAATTCTTGGTAAAGGAACTCCGCTTTTTGCGCTGGCCTCCTTGGGATCTTTCGCGCCTTCTAATAATGCTAAATACAATTTTGCTTCATAAAGTGTCAAATCCAAACTTTTTCTTATTTTTTCAATAATTTCTTCTTTTGTATTATCTGACAAATGAAGCCAATCCTCGCCCTTCTATATATTCCAGTATATTTAATTCTTATAGAAAAGATAAACTTTTAAAAAATTTAAAATAAAAAAATTAAAATTGGTTATTTGCCTGAACCGGCAGTTGCGCTGTTGAGGCTATTAGTTGAAGTTGGTATGCTCTCTGCTGATGGAATTTCTGGGAATTCTTGTTTCATCTTCTGTTCTGCTACTAAGCTTGCATCTTTTAATATCTTCTGTGCCTCTTCTGTTACGAATTCGTTCTCCAACATTGGAACGCTACCAGAGCTGTATTGCATTAAAGCCATCTGTAGTTCTTCATCCACTCCCATTAATTCTGTAAACACATCAGGCATCATTCCCTTTAGATACCCTGCTACGCTCTTTAAAGCAATTATAGCTGGTGCTAAATCTGCATTAACGTCACCAAATATTAGCGTTGTGTCTAATCTCAACTTTACTCTTTCTAAAGCAAATCTGACAGTCATTAATACTTTGGCCATCTTTCTTACTTCAGCTACTTCATTTGCATACATTCCAGCCTTGCTTTTGTCTCCCTCTACCAATGCATTTACGGTTTTTTCAAATAGTTGTTTATCATATGCTTCTAGCTTGCTTAAGTTGTAATCTAATTTGTTTATTTGAGTAGCTATTTTATATGTAGCACTTATTATTTGCCCCTTTAATGGGGGAGGTGGTCTTACAAACTCCTTTACTTTTTGACCAATAGTCTCCTTCTTTTGCTCATACCATCTCTTATTCCATTCATCTAAGCTGCTCATTAATTGCTCACCAATACTCTATACTTCCACTTTTATATTAATAAGGAGAAGAACCTAGTGAGTGGGGGTTTCACGTTATATATTCTACACGTTAATTAAAGATTGGTGTCTACAGTGACGATTTTAAAAATTGATGAGGTTTCCAGATATACTGGCGATGAAATACACGATGAATATGGAAGGGTTTTAGGGACAGTAATAAGTATACAAAGCTCAGTTGATGGAAGAGTTGAAAGTCTTACAATTAAAGTTGCAGACAGATACCTTGAAACAATAGAAGGGGAAAGATTAAAAGTACAGGAAGGTAAAATAATAGTTACACCAAACTGGAAGTTTGAGGCTAGCAGAATAATAGAAAACTTGGACAGAGCATACAAAAGAAGAAAAGCCTTAGATACAGTAAGTGGGCAAAACGAATTACCCAGCAGTGTAGTAGAACCTATGAAAAGGAGATTAGAGGAAGACATAAAGGCTCTTAGAATTAAAGCTGATGAAGTCAAAAAGATCATAAATGGTAGGGTTGGAGAAATAGAAGATGAAGAACTCAAGGTAGCTAAAGCCATAGCAAGCATAGAAATTTCCTATTTCAGTGGTGAAGTAGGTGAAAAAGGCTATACACAAAGTATGAATCATTTGAGAAAATTAAAGGAATCTATAAGTGAAGAAAAAAGAAATGCAAAAGAATATTTAGAGAAATTAGACAAAACAATTCAATTAGCATTTAATGAAAATAAAGAGGTAGTTAAAGCAAAAGAAGAAGAAAACAAAATACCACAGATACCTCAATCAAATCAAGGATCCTTGGTAGTGAAAATACAAGGTTGATTTAAATATTAGATTTCAACATAGTTTTTATCAAATAATATTAATAATAATATTAATAATTTCATCCGAAATGTATTTTATTTTGCTTTACGAGTATGGTATTAGAAGGCTTCAATTTATATATTAGCTCTTTTCTATTAAATTATTATTGCAAATATTTCTTAAGAAGTATAAAGAACGCTGACCTCCTCCTCGCCCTTTAAGGCGAGGCTTTCATTTGTAAAAATGAATGTGATCACGATATCTGTCTCTTGTTCAAATATTTTAATATATTGTGTATACTTATTATTCTAAAATACTCCCTAAAGAAAATTTATTCCCCTAGAATATATATTTAAAAAATGCGCGGGGGTGCCCGAGCTTGGTCTAAAGGGGACGGGCTCAAGACCCGTTGGCGTAGGCCTGCGTGGGTTCAAATCCCACCCCCCGCATTTTTATATTATGCTATCGGCGTTCAGTCATGAAGGTTTGGAGTTCTGGCCCCACCCAATTGCATCCAATATTACAAATGTAAACCCGAATAGATGAGGGGAACCTATGAACCATTCTAAATGGAACACTTTAGTGCATGGATGAAGTTAGATTAGCTAATCTTCCTATAGATAATTATACTGAAATTAAATTAGTTGTAGACTCAGTTACAATAACGCTTGCAAACAAGTTTAATGTACCTGCAATGTTATCTAACAATGCATTTAAAGTTACAATAATTAGAGGATTAGATGTAAGAAATGGAAGTTCACAATATTTGACAATAAGTATTGAACCTCATGTTTTTGAAACTAACAATGGTACCTTTATATTAAAACGACTTATTAAGGCTAAGGCATCAAATAAACCATTAAAAAATTTATTTATGTTTTCTTTTGTTCACTTTCCGCTTGTTTTGGTTGACTTTGCATTAATTCCTCCATTTTTTGAATTCCGAAAACTCCTAGTGGAGATCCAGAAATCGGACCTGCTGCTGGAAGGTTAACTGGAATAAGCATTAATGTATTTTTACCTTCCATTCCAAGTTCGTAGATCATGTTCATCCATCTTAGCATAAATGCCTCATCATGATCTTTGTATAAGTTAGCAGCTTCAACCATTTTTTGTGCTGCTTGGAATTCTGCTTCAGCCAATGTAACTCTAGCTCTTCTTTCCCTTTCAGCCTGGGCTTGTCTTGACATTGCTTCAACTAAATCATGTGGAATTTCAACGTTTCTTATTTCAACAGCAGTTACCTTTACACCCCATGCCTCAGTCTTACTATCTATTATGTTTCTCGCTAAAGCTGCAACCTTATCTCTTTCTGCTAATACTTCATCTAAAACTGTTTGTCCAATAACCTCTCTTAGAGTTGTTTCGGCTGCTAATTGTGTTGCAACATTATAGTTTTCTACAGATAATACTACTTTTTGTAGATCTACAGGCTGATAGTACATTACCGCATCAACTACCACAGGAACATTATCCTTGGTTAATGATTGTTCAGTTCTGAATGCTAGTGCCTGTAATCTTGTTGATATTCTAAAAGGTATTTGAGAGATGAATGGTATTACATAAACGATTCCTGGTCCTTTAAGCCCTCTGAACCTGCCCAGAACTAAGACCGGTATTCTTTCCCATTCTTTAACAACTTTTATGCCGCTTAGCAATATAATCAATACTATCAAAATTATAAAAATTTCTATAGCTAATAAACCTAAATTTACCAAATTTTACGCCCTAATTATCTTCATATGTGAAGAGTTAAAAGCTTATTTGAATAAATTTTCACCTTAAAATGTTTTTCGGGAAAAAGTTCATTTATTTTCAATTTTCTTTACTATTAATTTAAGTCCTTCAATTCTTATTACTTCAACCAATTCTCCTTGGTCTGCTTTGCAAGATTCACACATAGCTTTCCATATAATTCCTTCTACTCTTACTTCGCCTTCTGGATTTAATGAAGAAACAACAACACCTTTCTTTCCTATTAACGATTCAGGTCCTGCTAATTTTTCCTTTTTTCTTAAAGGTCCAGCTACCCATCTAATATATAAACCTGCTACAATTCCTATCGCTCCTACACCTGTTATTTCTAATTGAGATGCGTAACCATTTGGAACACCCGTGGAAATGTAAGGTATACCTTCTGCCATAAAATATATTCCTAAAGCAGAAATTATCATTCCTGCCATTAATGCAAATCCATGTCCAAGTTTTAACTCAATTAGCATGATCGCTGCACCAATAATGATTAATGTAATTCCAAGCAAAGAAGCGCTTATAACTTCAGCTCCTATAAGGCCTGCTATAATAGCTATTATTCCTATTACACTCAAAAATATTGTTGGATGATATAGATCTAATAATATAGCTAAAAAGCCTAATGTTATTAAGATTCCGTCTACGGTTGAATTACTTATAGCACTTAAGAATTGTTCGTAAATATCCTCACTTATATTTATTTGGGGTTTATTAGTTAAATTCCAGGATTGCAAAGCAGAACTAAATGAATCTGATATGCCATTAATAAGATGATATTGATAGGCTTGAGTAGATGTATATGCTATATCGTATAGGACCATATTTGTTGCCGCAGTTGTGTTTCTTCCCCATTTTTGGGCCAAACTTTGCATAAAACTTATCATAGCACTCTCTGTATGGTTTTGTTCCAATTGAGAACCACCTACAACTATAGGTGTTGAGGGACCAATCTCAGAACCAGGGCCCATAATAATTTGGTTGGTTGCCATTGCTATATAACTACCTGCTGAAGCTGCAAGGCTATCAGGAGGAACATAAGTATATGTTGGAATACCTGATTTATTTGCTTCTTCTATTATATTTACAATATTAATCATGTCGTTTAAATATCCTCCCGGTGTATTCATTATTATAACTATGGCAGACGCATTATAGGTCTGCGCAATAGTTAACGCTTTTTGCATCATATCACTTGAACCTATATCAACTGGTACGTTAAAGTTTACTATGATAACTGGTTTTTGCAAATTACTTTTTACAATGCTTCCTTTAGCAAGTAATAAAAACATTACTAATAAAAACGTAATTACTGCAAGATATCTTTTTGTCAATTTCATATCTATACCCTATATTTATATAAAATTTAAAACCTATAAAATCACATTAAATAACATATGATGGTAGGAATGAAGAGAACAGAGAATGTTGGATTTTTTTCAAGAATCAGGTGGGGGATTGGAAGCATATTATTAGTTGTTTTGTTAATAGTTTTCTCAGCAATTTTTATATATTTATATCAAAAGTATAATAGCAACTTGTCTTTATTTGTTTCAATATTGCTCTTAATTATGGTTGCAATCATAATTTTCGTTAAATCTCAAGAAATTATTTTGCCAATGAATCCAACAACGAAACCAATTATTGGTAAAACTGGAATTGTAATAAAAGAAATCGTACCCGGTAAACCGGGGGTAGTTAAAATTAATAATCAATTATGGTCTGCATACAGTGACTCAACTTTAAAAGTAAATACGGAAGTTATTGTAACTGAAGTAAATGGCATTTATGTAAAAGTTAAAGAAAAATGTAATGTATAGGGGATAAGTATGAAGCAAACAAATTTTAGCAAATTAATGAAGTTTGTGAATAAGTCCAGTATGGCTATGGTATATATTTCCCTAATATTATTAATAATAGCTCTGTATTTAGTTACAAGAGGGTTTGGCTTAATACATGCTAAAATGATTTTGTTTGGTTTTCTGCCTATATTTGTTTCTGGCGTTGCGCAGTCATATTCTTCATCATCTTTAAAGGCAAGTGATAAATTTTCTATCACGATGTTGATATTACAAATTTCATCAACTATATTTACTTTAATTTTTGGTATAACTACAGTTATTACAGGAAAAATAATATTTTTGCTAATATCTTTACTTTACTTTGGAATAGTTAATTTGTTAACATCAACCAGATCCAAAGGAGATATTAGGTTATCCATATTAATTATAGGTTACACTGGTATTTTGTCTTCAATATTTTTATTTTTAAATTTATCTGAAAACATATTTCAATTAGCTATCGGCTTTATATTTACATATGCGATTTCTTTAATATATGCAGTAACAATTCATGCATTTCCAAATACATTTAAAGACAAACCAAAAATTCCTATAGTATATCTACTTCTTATATTACAAACCATATCAACAATAATTTATCCTTTTATGTTCAGGATTTCTGTTATACTATTTTCAATATCAGTATTAATTTTCTATATATCAATAAACATATATAAATACAAAAAATATGATATTTTCGCAAAAAATACAACAAATGTTTACGCAAAGGCAGGATTGTTGTATATGTTGTATGGACAAGAAATGTCTGCCTTATACTCATTAATTTTACTACTATCTTCACTTCTATTATATTATAATGTAATTAATATACTTGATTTTATTCATATACTTATAATTGGTTTCGTTGGAATCCATATATTTATTCATGCACCACTTATGTTACCTGTTATATTAAGGTGGACATCAGCAAGAAGGTATTCATTATTACCTTATATTTTAATTATTATAGCTGCATTGCTTTGGCCTATAGATAATCATTTATCATTCCTATTTGTTGTATTGGCAATAGTATTTTTAGTTTTGATTGTGAAACCATCAAGGGACCAAATTCCTTTATCGTTAGTTCATTGATAATGTAAATAACAAACCTCGTTATTTATGGATAGGTTTATTTTTATCACAAAAAGCCCTTTGTAACTGTTTTAACTTTCATAATGTTTATAAGATTTAATACTAACTGTTTAATTTGGATCAGAATTGATGAGACCTAAAGAAGTATTCACATTGTGAAAAGAATAGTGTGCTTGATTATATTAACAAGTTCGTTAATAAGTTATTAAATATGTATCCCATGTCTACATTTGCTGTTGAGAAACTGAATAAGCAAAAAATGTTTAAAGATGTTAACGACAAGTTGTCTAAGAAGATCTCTAGGACTGTATGGAGGAGTATTCACCACGTGCTTAAATATAAGGCCCCCTTTATGGCTCTTTTGTTAAAGAAGTGAACCCTTACCTAATATCTAAGTTTTGCCCAGATGTGATGGGTTTCCCGAAAGGTTGACAGGACTTAAATGTAAGAGGTGTGGTTCCACTTTAGATAGGCATCTAAATGCGTCATTGAATATCTACCTCAATATGTGCAGGTTTTCCCACATCCGTGGAATATCACTGATGTGGGTTGGGGTTATCCCGCTAAAGGGGCGGAGGGGTATGAATGGGTATTTCCCCATGACCTCCATGAAGTCCAAGGGCATAGAGCTTGATATCAAACGTTATCAAGCCTTATGAAACCTGAACCCAATAACATCTATGAAGTAAAACTATTATACAATTATTGTTAAATCTTATAGAATGAAAGGCAAATT
>NZ_JAWDMQ010000008.1:0-39785 GCF_046536515.1 Caldisphaera sp.
TTATGGTCCCTAGTCTCTAATGAATGGGGAGTCAAAGAAGATCCAGAAAAAATATTGAAATATGCATATGAAAAAGGGATAAATTTTTTTGATACAGCAGACATTTATGGAAAAGGAAAAGGTGAGGAATTGCTAAGCATTTTTAAAAATAATAGAGATAACGTAGTAATATTAACCAAAGTTGGATATGATTTATCAACAAATAAAAGAAGGTTTGACCTAGATTATTTAGATAAAGCTATAAACGATTCACTAAATAGATTAAAAACAAGCTATATTGATATATTAATGCTTCACAATCCAACAATTAATATAATAAATAATGAAAAAATATTTGGATTATTAAAGGACCTAAAAAACGAAGGGAAAATATTAAGCTATGGAATTTCTTTAGGACCAACATTAGGTTGGAAAGAAGAGGGATTAAAGGCTATAGAAATCGGTTACAAAAGTTTAGAACATATATATAACATTATAGAAAGATTTCCAGGAGAAAATTTTTTGGAGCATAAAAGTATAGATCATTTTATCAGGGTGCCTCATGCTAGTGACGTATTAGATGAGACGAAATGGCCAATAGATTATAACAGTAGTTTGCATAGAAGGTTTAAAGATACAAATTGGATTAAAAGGGGATTAATTGGTGCAGAAAAATTAAAAGAAAGACTGAAAAATTATATGCTATATGAGATAGCCATACTCTTTGTGTTATCAAATAAAAATGTTTCATCAGTTTTACCAAACATAACATCTAAATTAGAAATAGATAATTACATTAAAATTGATGGATTGGAATTAAAAGAAGATGAAATATCTTTTATAAAAGAAATATATAACAATTACTTTAAGAATTTAAATGAAGAGAGTATAAAAGAAACTGAAAGATACAAATAATTATTTTGTTCTATTATGATAAAAGTAAAATATAGAAATATCATAGAAAATTTTAATAAAGCCACCTGCAAAGAATGGTAATGTCAATAAACCATTTTCTAAAGCTATGCCATCAATAGGAGATCCAACTAAAGAAGAAATACTTCTAAAGGTATTAGATATGGAATTGAATGAAACTCTATAATCTCTTTTAAATATTTCAGTAACAAAAGCTTGCCTTGTTGGTATATCCATTTGAGACATACTTTGTCTTAGCAATAAAAACATGGCGCTAATCCAAAATGATGAAAATACTGGAATTAATATTAAAAATATATTTGATATTAAATGAGTTATGACCATTGTTTTGAGATTACCTAATTTTTCTGCTATAAGAGGTGCTAATAGCAAAGAAATGGCTGTAATTATGTTTACTGCCATAAACAATGGACCTAGTAATTTTAATGAAACTCCGTATTTTACATTAAACCAATAAGCTATAATAGATTGTACTATAAATCCGCCTCCTAAAGCGTCTGCCGAAAATAAGGCCGTGATAAGGATAAGGTCTCTTTTAGCCTTTTTATCAAATTCCTTTATTGAAATTCTGTTGCTTATGTCTTCTTTGTAATTAAACTTAATATAATTTACAAAAATTATTAATCCACCTATTCCATAAACTAAATACAAAATCTTGAATGAGAAAATAGCATAATTAAAATAAGCTGGTATTGAAGATGCTAAAGCCCCTAAAGAGGAAAAGGTGTAACCTAAGAAATTATAAATACCATAAGCTCTGTTTACAAAGCTCTTATCAACAAGATCGGGCAGTATACCGGTTTCAATTGATTGGAAAGGGCCAGTTTCTGTTCCAGTTGTGCTTATGTTTCCTAAGAATAATGCTAAAAATATTAAGAATATAGAAGAAAAAAAGAACAGAATAAATCCTGATAAAGATAAGAACAAACTAACTATTAGAAGGTATGTTTTTAAGTTTATTTTACTTCTAAACCAAGTTAAAAATATGTTTTGAATTACATTTCCTAAAACAATAATAAATATAGATATACCTATAAGGAAGGATGAAAATCCCAAATATTTCAGATAGAAGGGCGTTAAAATAGAGACAATACTAAATAAAAATACTCTTATTGACTTGCTCATTAAAACCCTTGCAAACCCTATATTCATAGCAACACCAATAAAAATATTTTCTTCAAAAATAAATATCTTATCGTTTAAAATAATTTAAATAAAAATTTAATAATAAGAATTATTAATATATATATATGTTTTAATTATATTAATAAATAAATCCCTAAAAGATAAGTATTAGTATTTACTAAAATTTAAAACTTATAAAAATATAATAAAATTGGTGAAAAGAATGGCTATAAAAGTTTGGATAGAACCAAGGGAAAATTGCATAGCAGACATGGTTTGTGTTAGTCTCTGTCCAGATGTATTTCAAATGAATGAAATAGATGGTAAGGCTGAAATTGTTAATAAATGGAGAGCTGATGCAGATAAAAAAGAACAAGGATCAAGAAGCGAAGGTACAGTAGGTGATGAATTGCAAGATTGCGTAGACGCTGCTTCACAGAGCTGCCCAACACAAATAATACACTATAGTAAAGATGGTCAACAGATTCATTAAAGTTTAAATTAAGTTTAAATTAATTACTGTACTGGTATTTTTTGTTGCGTTTTTATATTTTCTTCTATATTTTGAATTTTAGATTTACTAGGCCTCATTAATGATAATACTATGGACAAAACTAGCAATCCAAAGGAAATGTGATAGGCATATGATTGTGCTGATAAATAGGTAGCTGCAGTGTTAATGTCTAGCTTACTGCTTAATGTACCTACAAATAATTGATAAACTATTTGTGGTGGTAGCTTGCTTGCTATTGCAGATAATGCTACTGCAAAGCTTAATATCATACCCGTATTTCTAAATGTTGATAATATGCCTGAGGCTGCACCATATTTACCCTTTGGGGCTCCTGACATAACTGCGCTTGTATTAGATGGCCAAAATAGTCCTCCTCCTATGCCGAAAATACCTTCTGTAAATGCTACATACCAAAGAGGTGTGGATGAATTCATAAAACTAAGCATTAATATGGCAACTGATTGAAATGCTAAACCTAATGTACTTATAATCCTAGGTCCATATTTATCAGTTAACCTACCACCTATTGGACCTATAATCGCATTAACTAATGCCATTGGTATTATTAGATATGAAGCTGTCAAAACACTTAATCCAAATATGCCTTCTAAATAGAATAATAATAGAAAATTAACTGCAAACATTGCTAGACTTTGAAGTACAGCCGTTATCGTGGAAGTGCTAAACATCTTGTTTCCAAAGAACAGCTTAATATCTATTATTGGATCTTTGGCATATTTTGTTTCCCATATAACAAAGAAAATAAATGGAAATGGAGACAATGCAAACGAAGCTATAGAGGATAAACTGTTCCAACCATATAATAAACCATCTGTGACTCCTAATTGTATTAATAATATTCCTAAAGTAAATGCTATAGCTGCTGATATATCAAATGATTCTTTTGTGTTGGTAGCTTTAGTTTCTTTTAACGTCTTCCATGCCCATACTGTGCCGAATATGCCAATAGGAATATTGATTAAAAATATCCATCTCCAACTAGTATACGTTATTATGAAGCCTCCTAAAACTATGCCCAAGATGTTTCCAGTTGCCCAAACTATTGAATTTATTCCGAAAGCCTTACCTCTTTCATTAATTGGAAAAGCAGTTGATATTATTGCTAAAGAATTAGCTATCATCATAGCTGATCCTATACCTTCTATAGCTCTATAAATTACCAGTTGGATTCCATTTAAAGATAAAGCAGCTAATAAGGAACCTATAGTAAAAACTATAAAGCCTAAATTATATATCTTTTTTCTTCCATACATATCACCCATTCTTCCTAGGCTTAATACTAAACTGGTACTTGCTAATAAGTAAGCAATAACTACCCAAACTATAGTAATATAATCAGCATGAAGATCTTGTGTTATTGGAACTAAAGCAAGCAATACTACAGTGCTATCTATTGCTGACATTAATGATCCTACACTTGTTACAGACAATGCCTTCCATTTATATTCCATATTCCTCCCCCTATACATTTAATATAAATTAAATATATATCTTTTCTTTCTATATATGATATAAATAAAATAATTTATTAAATAAAATAATTTATTATTAATTTAAAGATTTTATTATGATAGGTTCTTTAAAGTTCATTTAGAATTTTTAGGTATTTATCTTTATTACATAATTCGCTATTTTCTTTTTCAAAATAATCTATTTTCTTTAAAACTATTTCTTTTTCAAATTCATCAATAGAAATTTCAGCATATGCAAAAACAACACTATTTTCTTCTTGTATATGAGAATCTAAAATCATGACTAAGTCTGTAAGAATTTGATTAATTTTTTGTAACGACTTTATATTTAAATTGCTTTCTAACTGATTTTCTAGGTTTTCAATCATCCTGTGTTGATTTATCATTTCATTTGCTAGAGAAGCTTCTTCTCCTCCTTTGTTTATTAGATATGGGAAAATAAATTTTTCCTCCTTTTTATGATGGCATTTACTTACAAAATTGTTTAAGATAAAAAGTATTTTACTAATTTTAGACAAGGTTTGTTTATCATATAGATTATTTTTATAACTCTTTAGATAATTATTTATATTTTGAATAAAAACATGTTCATCCTCTGACCTCCTCTCCGCCCTGAAGGGCGAGGGTTCCCCTCATCTGTTTGGGATTACATCTGTCATCTGAGGGGCAGTCGGGGTGATCAGAGATCCCCCCATCTTTTTGTATGCTTTCTTTTCAATGTTTATTACTGCTATTGTATCCCTATTAGCCTCAAAACCGCATTTATTACACTTCAGCTTCCTATAACCAACCTCTACAAGCTTTGAACCACATATTGGGCATATTGATGATGTGCCTTTAGGATTGATAACAGCTATAGGCACTCCCTGCTTTTCACATTGCCAATCTATCCAATGCTCTAGTCTTCTATAGCTTAGAATGAGCAAAGAGACTTTGTGCTCCTTGGGTAGTTTCCTAAGAGCCTCTACTAAGTTTGTCAAGTCTTCTCTGGCAACAGCATGTTGACGTTGTTTTGCTAGCGATGCAATTGTATGGGATATCTTCTTCGCCCAATCCTCTATAATGTTCCTAGCCTTCCTGTGAAAGCTTTTTATTCTCCTCTTAATACCTCTTCTCCTAAGCCAAGCATTATATTTGGAAGAAGAGTGCCTTTTCTGAAGGTTTTCAGCTAATTGTTTATAATGCAGAGCTCTCTCAATATTTGTATTAAGCCTTAGTTCATCGTGAGAGTTACCTACAACTATTTGTCTTTCATTAACATCAACAGCTAAGACTCCACTAGGGCTATACTTAGCTGGCTCAGGCACACGCTTAGATATCTTAAGAATAAACTTACCATCTTTAAGTAACAACCTAGCCTCTTTGTTTTGGTAGCTATTATATCTCCTATCCAAGCCAATAATTTTAAGCCTATAGCCTCCCAATAGCTCTACATAATCACCTTTAATTCTATAGCCCTGCTCATATGTTAACCAAATCCTTAAACTCCTAACTATGGGTATCTTGCCCTTGTCGAGATTCCTAAGCCAAGACTTAGCTATAGCAATAGCCTCTCTATAACAATCCTGAGCAATTTTAGAGGGCAAGCCATATTTTTCCTTAAGAACTTTGTATAAAAGTCTATGGGCTTTTCCAAGGCTTATTGCTTTATTCTCTATTATAACTTTTATAGAATAGTTGAGGGCTTCCCTATACCTTTTCATTAAATCTATCAATTTTTTATGTAAATCGGGCTCAGGGCTAACCTTTACATTAACTGTTAAGGTTAGTAAACCCTCATTGCCCATAGACATAGTTACTCAACCTTGTATTTAGCTATATTGACTTTTCTCATACAATTTGGGCACGTTGCATAATATTGCTTTTTGCCCTTATAGTCCCATACATACCCACACCTAGGGCATCTAAGTTTTACCACTACTTACCACAAGATAACTAATAAGGAAATAGCCCTTATAAGCTTTTCTATCCATCTCCGCCCTAAATGGCAAGGCTTTCATTTGTAAATCCAAAGTAACTGCTATCATTTTCATCAATTTATTATATAAAAAACAAAACTATTATATATTTATGGAAGAAATGATTTTAAAGGGTAACAATAAATATAGACTTGAGGGCCCGTAGTCTAGTTTGGTTAGGACGCCGCCCTGACGCGGCGGAGGTCGCCGGTTCGACTCCGGCCGGGCCCATAATGTAGCATATTATTTTGAAATACCTTTTGTTATTCTATCAATACAAATGGCAATATTCAAACAAAGCAAATTGTAGTTTGTTGTTTATCTTTTTAATTTTTATTAATTAATAATCTTTGGTTTATATAATAGTTTATTTCATGAATCTGGCAATAAATCTAAACTAATCCTCAGCTGTTACTTCCAACTAAAGTATAGTTTTCTAATCTATGTTCTAAATAGCTCACGAATATTAATACAGACATCTGATTTCCTCCCCGCCCTGAAGGGTTTCTTGAGGTCTCAAGGGTTACACCCCTTTTACGGGTGCTACTCTATTATCCCCCAAGCCGATATTGCGGGAGAAATCGGCTCCCGCTCCTCATGTTTTAACAGTTGATCGGCTTGGAGTTATATTTTATTACACTTGTTAGTTGGGGTAGAGGCGTACCTCATGTTTCAGTAACGCATAGCCCTTTAGCAACTGTCTCAATTTTAAGTTTCTAAACTTAAAAAACTTTATTCCGCACCTAAAAGGGGTTTGTCGTTCTTTTTATCATATTAGTAAGAATTTATAAATGGCTTATATGAAAAATTTAAATATTTTGAGAACAACTGTTCTCCAAGGTGATATAATGGCAGAAAATTTGATTAGAAAAATTGATTTAGCAAAATGGAATAAAACTCATTGGTATATTTTTTTCTCAACATCTATAGGTTTCTTTTTATGGGGAATTATTAATACCTTGGGTTATGCATTTTTCCCAACTTATCAAAACATATACTACTTAATTGTCATAGCAGCTATTCCATTGTTAGGAGATTTGTTATTAACAAGGATATCGGATAAAATAATAGGTAGGAAAAAAGCTTATATAATAACTATGGGTCTTTACGGTTTTGGTAGTTTAATAATTGTTTTAGACTTATTATTCATAAAAGGATTAATGCAAATGATAGTATTTCTATTAGGTTATGGGATCTCAATGTTTGGAGTAGAAGGAGAAGTTCCCATAGGACTGGCCCTGTTGGCAGAATCAACGCCCATTAAATATAGGGAAAAAATATTAGTCTTATCACCTAATTTTGAAAATGTAGGAGCAGCTATAGCAGCTATTATAGCTTTATCTATCTATTTCATGAAAAATTCATTTATAATAATGGGCATATCTATAGCTATTATGGCTATTATTGGGCTAATAATTGCTATAATATTGAGGCTTTTAATGCCGGAATCTATTAGATGGCTAACTACAAAAGGAAAAATTAGAGATGCAGAAAAAGAAGCGAATAAAATTGCTTTAAACCAAGAACTAAGCATTAAAGAAAAATTTTCAACATCTAACATAAAATTAAGAAATAGATTTTTATTTTTAACAATTTGGAGTTTAGCGAATTATTTAACTTGGTCTCTAATGGCTTTTGTTTTGGCAGATTTTTACTTTAAAGGGGTTTCTCTTATAGCGGTAATTTTATGGGCTAATCTTGGGGCTAGCTTTGCCGGTTTTTTAACCGGATTGATAATAGATAAAATAGATATGAGAAAATATACATTTATTTCGTTTTTAGCTGCAACAATTAGCTTTTTGCCAATACTGGCTTATACGTTATTTAATTTTAAATCATTGTATTTATTTTACTCTTTAACTTTCATTAATTTGTTTTCCATAACTATGACTTGGTTTGTAAGAACAATATACGAACCAATACTCTTTCCCACATCAAATAGGGCATTTTATATTGGCATAGTCAGGGGAATAGCTATGACTACATATACGATTTCAATTTACTTAACCTCTTCTTTCCCATTATGGGGATTTGCTATATATGGTATGGGCTTCCAAGGACTTGGCTTAATAGCTTCAATATATTGGATAAAAAGAGGTGAAGATGTAAGGTATAAGAGTATTGATATTTTATCAAAGATTAAATAATAAATTTATAAAATTTAATAAAATTAGCAAAATCCATTTTAATCTTTCCAGAATTCCTAATAAATGGGCCGTGGTAGCTCAGCCTGGTGGAGCGCTGCCCTGGTAAGGCAGAGGTCCCGGGTTCAAAGCCCGGCCACGGCTTTTATAAAAAATTTTTTATAAAATAGATATTTGATATTGTGTTAACAAATTTGGTTTAAATAATGATTTAATTAATGGGCCCGGGGGGATTTGAACCCCCGACCACAGGGACCCGATTCGGGTGCTATTGCATACCCCGCATCCTGCCAAACTGGACTACGGGCCCTCAACAAAATAATAATGTAAACAATCTTAAAAAACTTACCTTATAATATTTACTGATTTCATCTTTACCCTAAAGTGCAAAGCATGCCCTTCATTTGTAAAGCTATCTTTAGTTTTTTTAAATCATATCTTTTGTATAAATGATACAATATTATACTGGATTTTATATGAGTTATTAAACAAATTCTAATCATGTAATACATAACATATAAAATTTGTATGCATTCATAAAAGCATTAACGTAATAAATAATACAAAAATCTAAAAGCTTTTAATCCAAAATAAAAAGAGGCTATAAATGAAGATATTGTATGCATCTTCAAGCATTGGACTAGGACACATAACAAGAGATTATCATATAAGCAGTTTTATAAAAAATCAAATATATTGGCTTACATCAGGAAATGCCTTAAGGTTTATTAAAGAGAAAAAGGAAAGATACGTAGGAATTTCTGATGATTTAAAAAATTTAGGAGATTATATAAACAGTATGATAAAAAATTGTAAAGTAAAAATAGACACTTATAACTCTTATAAACTATATAAAGCTGTAAAAAATAACGCTAATCTTATTAAGTCTAATGTAGACTTTGATGATTATGATTTAATAGTTGCAGATGAGTTTTGGGAATTCATGTTTATTGATATCCCTAAGGAGAGATCAATATTTATAACGGACTTTACTAAGATAAGCTATAATGGTAAAGGATACCTTGAAAGATTTTTATTTTCAAGGTTAAATAATGGGCTAAGGGACAGAATAAAACAAAAATTTTCATTAGCGATTAATTTAAGCCTTTGGGATAAAGATGATGGGTTCCTAAATTTAGGACCATCATTTACTAGCAGTTTTGATGGTTATTCTAATTCACAAGGAGATTATGTATTAATTAACATAGGCGGTACGAACGCTGGAATAGATGTTGCAGAAAAAATAAAAGAAAAAATAAAAGAAAAATATGATGTAAAGATAATTGGTTCAGATAAGTATTTCAATTCAAACCCTTCAAGTTTGATAAAAAATGCAGGAATAATAATAAGTTTAGCAGGTTATGGAAGTATAATAGAATCTAACGTATTAAGGAAAAAGACCATATTTCTTTTTATAGATAATCATTTTGAACATATGGAGAATGCTAAAGTTATGATGAACAGGAAAGGATTTAGAGTTTATTCTTGCAAGGACTTATTAAAAACTGATATTTTAAATGTAATTGAAGATTTGAAAAATGAAGACATAGAACCCTTAGAAATAATAGATTCCGCTCCAAAGATATCTGAAATAATAAATAACTTTTTATATAAAAACAATTAAATTTAAATACGCATTATAAAAAATTATTAACATACATTGTATTCAAAAATATAATTCTCAAAAACAAAATTAAGATTGGTGAAGTATTTTGGGTATAACGGAAGAGAGTCTAGTTGGTATATTTTATGAAATGATAAAAACGGCTTCAACAAGTATACCAGTCGATGTATATGATGGTTTAAAAAAAGCATATGAAAAGGAAACAAATCAAGGAGCCAGGAAACAATTAGAAGCAATTTTACAAGATATAGAAATTGCTTGTAATAAAAAAGTTCCTATCTGCCAAGACACAGGCACTCCATACTTTTTTATAGAGATGGGAGAAGATTTTCCAATAAGAGCTAAGATCTATAAGGCAGCTTCAGAAGCTCTTAGAAAGGTAACAAAAGATGGCTATTTAAGGCCAAATGCCGTTGATCCGTTTTATAAAAAGAATAGTGGAGACAATACAGGAAGATACATACCTTGGATGCACCTTGATATTGTAGAAGGAGATAATTTAAAAGTCTGGTTTATGACAAAAGGAGGAGGTAGTGAATTTCCTTCAACTCTAATAATGAGTGAACCTATAGAAGGTTTTGATAAACTAAAAAGAGGAGTTATTGATACAATTGTAAAATTTGGTCCCTTACCTTGTCCGCCACTGATTGTAGGTATATCAATAGCAGCTGGCGGTGATATAGCTATGACATTGGCAAAAAAATCTTTGCTAAGACCTATAGGAGAAAGAAATCCAGATCCAAATTTAGCTAAAATGGAATTAGATCTATTAAATGAAATAAATAAGCTAGAATTAGGACCGCATGGCTTCGGGGGACAATTAACAGCACTAGATGTTAAAGTTGATTATGCATATAGGCATCCTGCATCTTTTGCAATTGGCATAGTCACAAGTTGTTGGGCAACAAGAAGAGCTTCAGCAATTATACGCAGCGATGGTTCATGGGAAATGACAAGCAAACACTTGCTATATAATGGAACTGGTTGCACTATAGTGAGGTGATATGAAATGGTAAGTGAATATCATTTATCAACACCCTTAACTGACGATGTTTTGAAAAAATTAAAGATAGGAGACATAGTATACATATCAGGTATAATGGTAACTGCTAGGGATGAGGCTCACGAAACTGCTTTAGAGCTTTTAGAAAAAGGAGAAAAACTACCTATTGATTTAAAAGGGTTAGTTTTATATCATTGTGGACCCGTTGCTATTAAGAAAGACAATAAATGGCAAATTGTTGCTGCTGGACCTACAACAAGTATGAGAATGGAAAGTGTGGAACATGAGTTTATTGAAAAGACAGGAATTAAAATGGTGGTAGGAAAAGGTGGAATGGGTAAAAAAACAGCTGAAGCTATGAAAAAGTTCAATGCAGTTTATGCAGTTTTTACAGGAGGTGCTGGGGCTCTTGCTGCGGAAAAAATCAAGGAAGTTAAAGACGTTTACTGGTTGGACAAACTAGGAGTTCCAGAAGCTATGTGGGTATTTAGGGTTGAAGAATTTGGGCCATTAATTATTACTATTGATACAGAAGGTAATAACTATTATGAAATTAGGCTCAATGAAGTTGCTCAAAATGGCGAAAGAGTGAAGGAAGCTCTTAAACAATATAAATGGACATAATAGTATAAATTTATCTAAAATTTTTTAATACCTTTTCGCATCTAATATCTTCTGAGAAAAAATGAACTATCATACCAAATGGCAAATTAGCTCAGACAAATCAATCTATCAAGCATAGGTGGTTTTATGTTAAGTTTTATTTTACAGACAGTTGTAATTATGGCTCTCTCAATAATGTTTTCATATATTATTAGTAAACCGATTTCTTATTTCATAAAGTATGAAAAAGAATTACCGAATAAATATTTAAACAAAATAGAAAGCGCTTTATTTAAAATATTAGGTATAGATAGAAATATTTCAATGAATTATAAACAATATTTTACATCTTTAATGATTTTAAATTCAATATTTATTGTTTTTGACACCTTTTTTTTAATGTTTCAGAATAAATTGTCTTTTATCGGGCCTAAATACCATGGCTTAAACTTTGATTTAGCATTTAATATCGCTGTGTCATTCGTTACCAACACAAATCTTCAACATTATGTTGGTGAATTAAGTTTATCATTGACTTCTCAAATGCTTGTTATAATAACCACAATGTTTATAGGACCAACAACTGGGCTTGCATCAACATTGGCTTTTATAAGAGGTTTTCTTAGGAAAAGCAGTAATATTGGAAATTTCTATGTAGATTTTATAAGATCACTAATTTTTTTAATATTGCCTACATCTATTATAGCATCTATAATCCTTGTATTTCTTGGAATTCCTCAAACATTTTCACCTTATTATAACACTAGTTTTATAGGCCATCATGTTATCTATACTGGTCCTGTTGCCTCTTTAGAAAGTATCAAACTTTTGGGAAATAATGGAGGGGGTTTTTATGGTTCCAACTCAATAAACCCCTTTGAAGATCCATCAAACCTATCTAATTTCTTTGAAATGTTTTTAATGCTTGTTTTTCCGTTAGCCATTCCATTAGCTTTTGGCAATGTTTTAGGGAAGAAAAGAGGTTATACGTTGCTTGGATCAATATTAGTTGGAATGATAGTTATTATAGTATTGTCAGAGGCATTTAAGCCAATAGGTATAATAAGTTACCGTTTTGGAAACAATTCAGGAATTCTATTTAACAGTATATCAATGCTTACAAATACTGGAGCTATTGATGCATTATTATTTTCTATGTCTTCTAGCGCTATTATAGCATTATTATTTTCTATGTTTATACAATCAATACCAGGTTCTATTGGAATTGGTTTTATGTACTTGATAATATATGTTATATTAACTTTGTTCATATTAGGCCTTATGGTGGGGAAAATGCCAGAATTTATTGGTATGAAGATATCGCCAAAAGAAGTTAAGCTATCTGTTTTAGTATTTTTGACACATCCTTTAATAATATTGTTACCAACTGCTATTGCCTTAACTGCAGGATACGCTTTACATGTCTTAGGTAGCATTAATTCTTATACATATACAGAAATATTATATGAATTTACATCTGCTGCAGCTAATAATGGTTCTTCTTACTTAGGGAACTTAGGTAATACATTTTTCTTTAATATATCTACTGCGCTAGTTATGTTTTTAGGTCGTTATTTGCCACTAGGTTTAATGCTGGCTATATCTCAATCATTTTCTGTTAAGGATAGAAAATCTAGTATAGAACCTTTACCTACGCAAGGAATACTCTTCTTATTGCTTTTAGATTTTATGATATTCTTGTTAGCTGTTCTTACATTTATTCCATTTGTAATAATAGGTCCGTTTTCATGGTGATGCTAATGGTAGAATCTATTAGATTCCATGAAAAATATAATTTTAAAAAAATTTTCATAGATTCAATATACAAGCTAAATCCGGTATATTTAGCAAAAGAAAATCCAGTAATGTTTGTAGTTATGCTAGGTTTTATTATTACATTAATTATATTAGTAATACCAGGCCAAATTCCTAAAAATGAAACTAACTTCTATCTGGCCGTTTCTCTTACATTATTTTTTGCTGCGTGGTTTTCTACTTTTTCTGAGGCATTTTCAGAATATGAAGCTAAAGCAAGGGTCGATTCTCTAAAAATATTTGAAAAAGAAATTATAGCACATAAAATTACAAATGAACATTATGTAGACGTTAAATCGAACTCTCTTAGACAAGGAGATAGGGTCATAATTAAAAAAGGTGAAATTGTACCATCGGATGGATTTATAATCGATGGATCTGCATATATAGATGAATCTATGATAACAGGAGAGTCTGAACCGGTTTATAAGAATAAAGGAGATCATGTTATAGGAGGAACTAAAGTAATTGAAGGAGAAATTAAAGTAGAGATAACATCTGAGAGAGGAAGAAGCTTTGTTGATAAAATGATTTCGTTAGTATCACAAGCGAAAAGACCAAAATCTCAAAGCGAGATATCTTTAAACATTTTGCTGTCGGGATTGTCTTTAATATTCTTAATTGTTGTAGGCTCTCTTTATTATATTTTAAAATCGTTAAATTATACTTATGTTAATATTGCATTAATAATTGCATTATTGGTTGCATTAATGCCTACGACAGTAGGGGGGCTTTTGCCTGCTATTGGAATAGCAGGTATATCTAGACTCACAAGAGACAATATTATTGCAAAATCAGGCAAAGCAATAGAAGCTGCTAGTGATGCCGATATAATATTACTTGATAAAACTGGTACCATAACTGAAGGAAATAGAGCTGCAATAGAATTTATACCTCTAGATAATTTTGATGAAAAATGTGTTGCCATAACTTCTTATCTGTCTTCATTTAATGATAATACCAGAGAAGGTAAATCAATTATAGATTTAATTGAATCTATGAAAATTAAAATTCCGGAAAAAATTATTGATATAACTTTAATGTCTAAACCTATAGAGTTTAACATAAAGAACAGATATTCTGGTATTGAAATTTCAAATCCAAATAAAATAATTGAATATATTAAAGATGAAATGATTTGTACAAAGTTTATGGAAATTTTTAAAGAGTATGCTATAAAGGGTGAAAGCATTAAAATATTAAAAGGCTCAGTTGATGCTCTTCTTCCTCATGTTGACAATATAAGCAAACAAGAAATAGAGAGCCTCGTTAAAGATATTGGAGAAAAAGGAGAAACGCCATTACTCTTATTAATCAACACTAAAGCTGTTGGAATTATAGTATTGAAAGATAGAATTAAAACAGGTATAAACCAAGTAATATCAGACTTAAAAGTTATGGGAATAACTCCTATAATGGTTACTGGAGATAATCCTATAACAGCTAAAGTAATAGCCAATGAAGCAGGGATAGATCGTGTTATATCTCAGGCTAAGCCTATAGATAAATTGAATAAAGTTGAAGAAGAACAAAAGAAAGGGCATATTGTTATAGCTATGGGTGATGGAACTAACGATGCGCCTGCATTGGCAAAGGCTGATGTAGGTATAGCTATGAATTCTGGAACAAGGGCTGCAAAAGAAGCTGCTAATATGATAGATTTAGATTCAAATCCTTCAAGAGTTGTAAAAATTATAGAGCTCAGCAAGCAGCTATTAGTTACAAGAGGAGCCATAACAACATTTAGTATTGCAAACGATATTTCAAAATATTTTACAATACTACCCATGATATTAATATTAAATAATCCAAAGATGGGTTATTTGAATATACTTCATTTAACAACCCCAGAAACTGCAATTCTAGCAACAATGATTTTTAATGCTATCATAATTCCAGCTTTAATTCCTTTGGCTTTAAGAGGTGTTAGGTATAAGCCAGAAAACCCAAGGAAGACATTTATAAAGAATTTTCTAATATATGGAATAGGGGGAGCTTTATTGCCATTTGTAGCTATAAAGTTAATCGATATGTTATTGGCCATTTTGTTGGGTGTTAAATGATGATAAAACAGTATATTTTGATTCCTATAGCGATTTTCGTATTTTGCTTGATATTATTGGGTTTAGTTTATCCAATAATGATTAGAGAAGTTAGCCTATTATTCAAGAATAAAGCTAATGGAAGTCCAATAATAGTAAATAAAACTATTATAGGATCAAATTTAATTTCTGGATATATAAATAGCAGTGCATTTTTCTGGCCAAATTATAACATCTCTTTTGCATCTGGATATGATCCATACATCACAGTTAATCAAGCACTAAATCAAATCAATAGAATAAGTAATTCTACTGGAATACCTAAGCAATTCTTAAGAGAAATTATATATAAGAACTCTTATCAATTAGAAGAAGAGAATCTGTTTTTATTTTCTCCTGATCAAAAGATAGTTAACGTGATGGAATTAAATGAAATATTAATAAAAACTTATCCAGGTATTTATAATAAATATTTGGCAGATGGCTCCAGGTCCTGAAGGTTGGAAGTTCTGACCTCATTATAGTTTCTCTAACAGATTAAATACCCCTAAGGGGGACTGCATGACTTATCAGAGCCACCCAATCGCTTAGGGTAGCATATGGCTCATAATCTATTAGACTTGCCATGTCATAACTTCAAAATAAGAATCGTATCAAAAATTTATAAGCTTCTTAATTCTTAACAATATTGAATTTAATAAACTTCAGCTAAAGTGTGAGGCTTCCAAACTATGGGTGGTGAAAAATAATGGGTATCGGATATTGTATTTATTTTGTTTTTATTAATATCTAGCTTTACATTATTAAGAGCAATGTTAAAATCTTAGTTTAAAATTGCTTTTTTAAATATCTTATCTAATTTTTGCTTTATAAATTCCTGAGCTATTTCTTTAATATTTTCTAGGTGATTAGCCATGTTTAAGCTCTTTTCATAAACTAACAATGAGACTATTTCATCATATGTCAATCCTCTCGATTGTAGATAAAATAGTATTTCATCGCTGACTCTGTATTGAGCTGATTTGTGAGTTGCTGATATGACATCTCCGGTTTCAATTTTCATCATAGGCATAGTATATGCTCTTGCTGACTCTCCCAATATTATAGATTCAACTACAAAATTGGATTTACTTTTTCTACCATCATAAGTTATTATATCGGTGCCTCTAACTGATGATAGAGAAGAGTCAAATGCAAACCCTAAACCTGAAACATCGCTATTTGAACTATTTCCAACTTGTATTGTATCTATTATATTGTCAACTCTTGAATTATTATAAGATAATGTTAAAGATCTGTGATTGAAAAAAGAATTATCAAACATCACGACCTTCTCTTCAATTCTATTCATTAAAGTTGGTGTTGAAAATGTCATTGAATTCATGCTGGCCTGTTTATATATAGCTTTTCTTATTAAATAGGCTGTTGGATATTTAATTTCAGGATCAAGAAATATTGCAAGATTTGACTTAGAATTTTTATTAGCATTAATTTCTATGGCAGTGCTGCCTGGAGAATTTCTTGTTTCATAAATTAAAAGAGAAACATTAGAGTTTTCTTTTATATTAACTATTAGATGTTGTGAAACCCAAGTTTCACTTATTGGATTGCAAAACGAAATTTTGTATATTCCTGAGTCTAGGTCAATCTCATTTATTTCTTTTAAATTGTAAAAATGATAAGAAGCGAGCTTGCTTTCTTCTGGTTTAATAAGTTTAGGTTCATATGCTTTTCTTGTATTTCCACAAGAACCTGCTATAAAATCAAACACGCCTTTTGGTTTTTCAAAATTTTGTTCTCCTTTTTTATTCAGTATCTTATCATATTGACTCCAATCAGTGTAATATTTAGTAGTAGGAGAATCTCCTATATCCTGCCATTTGTGTTTTTTAATATCTTCTACATTTATCTCAAAAGATTTCATAAATTAATCACCCAACGCTTCCCAATTCACTAAACTCTAAACCAATAACTCTTGTCAAGATACTAACAGTCTCCAATGGTAGGCTCTTTAAAACGTCTCTTATAAAACCGTTAACTATTAATGCTTTAGCCTCTCCTTCTCTTATCCCTCTAGATGCCATATAAAATAACTGATCTTCTCCAAGTCTACCAACTGTTGCTTCATGAGATACTGTTGCTGTAGGCTCATCAACCTCATTCCTTGGCAAGGTGTATGCTTGGCTTTTCTCATCCAATATAAGACTATCGCATTGTACATGAGAAAAGCTTCTCTCAGCTCCTTTTAATACTTTTACTAATCCCCTATATGTTGCTATTCCTCCGTTTGAGCTAATACTTTTTGATATAATCATGCTTTTAGTATCTGGAGCTGCATGTATTGCTTTAGATCCTACATCCTTTATATAGGGACCATTTGAAATACCTATAGATATATTTTTTGTAGAAGATCCCCTTCCTCTCAAAACTGTGCTAGGATAAGTGTATGTCATTTTACTTCCAATACTACCTTCAACCCACTCAACATGAGCATTTTCTTCTGCTATAGCCCTCTTATTGTTAAAATTGATTATACTCCTGCTCCAATTTTGAAGTGTTGAAAAATAAACTTGAGAATTCTTACCTGCATATATTTCTACCATTCCATCATGAAAACTATAGTTTCTCAATACTGGAGCAGCACACCCTTCAATGAAATGTATATAGCTTGTTCCAAAGGAACTATTATCATCTGCAATAAGTAACGTATGTTCAAATTGCCCCTCCATTTCCCCACCTATTATGAAAAATGCTTCAACGGGGTTCACTATTTTTGTGTTTTTAGGTACATAAACGAATGCTCCTCCACTCCATAGTGCATAATGAAGTGCTGCAAATTTATGATCTGCTATAGGAAATTCTTTTCCAAAATATTCCTTTACTAAGTCAGGATACTTTTGTACTGCCTCATCCATAGGCATAAATATTACGTTTTTTTGTTTAAGTTCATCTTTAAGTTTGCTAATAATATTCTCACTATCAAAAACAGCAGTTAATCCAGATAAAACTTTTGCTTCAGTTTCAGGTAAACCTATTCTTGAATACATGTCCCTCATCCAATCTGGTAGTTGATCCCAATTCTCAGCAACCTCTACTTTTGGCTTAACATATTGAGCGAATTCTTCAAGATCAATGCTTTCAACTCCAGCTATCCAATTCGGCATAGGAAGTTTTTCAAATAACTCTAATGCCCTTAACCTTAGGTTTAGCATCCACTGAGGTTCTTTTTTAGATTTTGATATTTCTTCTATTATATCTCTTGTTATCTTTCCTTTTATTTCAATATCTTTAGGATATGGAACTGACTTGCCTAATATCTCTTCTATACCTTTATTTTCTACAATTTCTTTTAATTCTTTGTCTTTAGCTATTTCAATTGGAGTACCCATTTATTGCACCCCTTCATAATCCTTATATCCATATTCTTCTACTTTCTTTATGAGCTCAACCCCACCTTCATCAACTATTTTTCCTTTAGATATTATCATAACTTTATCAGGCGAGACGAACTTTGTTATTTCAGCATGATGTGTAATTATTAAGATACCTTTTCCAACTGATCTTAAATTATCTATTGTTTCCCCAATCAATTTTATACCGTCAATGTCTAATCCGCTATCAGGTTCATCTAAAATTATGTATTTTGGATCCATGGTTAATATTTGCAGCATTTCAGATCTCTTTTTCTCTCCTCCACTAAAACCAACATTTACTTCTCTTTCTAAGAAAGAGGGTTGTAGTCCTAAATCTCTTGCTTTGTTTCTTGCCCAAATAATTAATTTTGGATCTATAGAGGAAATATCAAAACTTGAGCCATTCTTTTTCATTGATATAGCATTTAATAACATTGATAACCTTAAACCAGGTATTTCTACTGGATTCTGAAAAGCTAAGCCCAACCCCAATAAAGCCCTTTGGTATGTAGGTAAATCTGTTATATCATTATTATCTAAAATTATTTTACCTTTATTTACTTGATACTTTGGATGGCCAAGCAAGGCAAAAGCCAACGTTGTTTTGCCGCTACCATTGGGTCCCATTAAAATTAAAACCTCTCCTCTTTCTAGCCTAATAGTCATATTATTTAATATTTGTTTATCACCAATTGCTACATTTAAATCTATTGTTTCTAATGACATATTTTTTACCCACCTACTTTAACAGGTGTTAAAGTTAATAAATTAAAATATAGAGCCTTCTATTTTAATTTAGTTAAATTCAATAAAAATTCATTTATTTCTTTACTACATCTAATGGCTCTTTCAGCGTCATCTTTGTTTGCATATTCAAGTATTTCTGATCCAGGAATCTCATCTGAACAATATGTATCACAATAACTAATTTCTAAATTTTTAAGACTATCTAAGTAATCTACGCAATATTTTATTTTATTTAAATTATAAAATTGATTAATTTGTTTATACAATCCTCTTAAACTACTCTCTTTTGTTTCTAACTTTAAATAATCTGCAATCGCTTTTAAAGAGATTATTGCAGATAACCTAGACTCATAGCAAGATATACCATATTCTTTATTGATTATATGATGCTCAGCAGATTTTATCAGCCTTAAAGTTTCATTTATTTGACTCAATGCTTTTCCCTTTAAGTATTGGAATGCCTGGATTTACTAGTAAGTTTAAATCAGTTATAATATTTATTGTTTTTTCATCTAATCCCAAATCTTTAGCCACATTTTCTAATTTTTCTCCATTTTTAATTCTTTCATATAGGCTCTTAGCTTTCTCATATCCAATTAATGGAGAGAATATGGTAATTAATGATGGGCTACTGTAAGCAAGCGACTTCATTCTTTCCTTTAATGGTTTAATGCTTGTTAAAACAGTGTCAGCTAGTTTTATTAAAGATTCGTTGAGTAATAAAGATTGAAGTGAAATATTATAGATTATTGATGGATTACCCATGTTTAACTCAAATTCACCCAATAGAGATATATATGAATTCGCGCTATCTAATCCCAATATTTCTGAAGATGCCTGCATAATTGCCTCGACTGTAACAGGATTTATTTTTCCAGGCATTATACTGCTACCAGCCAAACTTATTTCCATGTCAATTTCTCCTATAGCTGTATTGGGTCCTGAAAACATTAGTCTTATATCATTACTTATTTTCCACAAATCAATTGCTATTTTTTTATATATGGAACTCAATAAAATTAAATCGCTAAGTAACTTCATAGGTCTCATTAAAGACTTTGGAGATTTTAAATCTATATTAAGAAACTCTCTAAGATTTCTTATTGCCAGTTCCTTAAATCTTTCATGACTATTAATACCTGTTCCAACAGCTGTTCCTCCTAAGGGTATATCCAATATTTGGCTCATTGCATATTCTAAATCTTGTTTATCTTCAAGAAATTCCTCATAATAGGCATAAAATTCCTGACCCAATGTAACAGGCAATGCATCTCTTAAATGGGTTCTACCAGGTTTAACAAAATCTTTATATTTTTCAGATAATTCATTTAATCTTTCCGATAATTTTGTAATGCTTAATAATACATTTTTTGCTTCTAAATATGATGCTATCCTTATAGCAGTTGGTATTACATCATTACTACTTTGTGACATATTTACGTGATCATTTGGATGCACTTTCTTATTTATTAATTTTGAGGCATGCCTCGATATTATATCGTTTATGTTCATATTAATTCCTGTACCTGATCCTGTTTGGAATACATCAACTTTTATTTCATCGTTAAACTCACCATTTGCAAGCATAAGAGAAACCTTGACTATAGCATCTGCAATTTCACTATCTAAAAGTTTTAATTCTTTGTTTGCCATAGCAGCCGATGCCTTTATAAGAGATATAGCTTTTATTAGAGTAAAGGGAAATTTGAAACCTGTTTTCAAATAATATTTTTCTGCTTCTTCTTCATATGACATTTAAGTATCACCGTTTTATTATTTTAAGGAAAAGTTTTTATTCCATCTATATATGATTTTTATTTTGTAAATATTTAAGTCTAAAAGAATAATGTAAAACCTTCGTAAAATTAATATTAGATATTAACAAATCTATATTAGCTTGTTCACAAATATATATATATATTGAATATATGGAGAATAATATTGGTGATAACTATGAATAAAGGAACAAAAATAATTCTAACTGCAGAAGGGGCTACAGCTAGTGAAACACTCGGTTCAACAGTTGCTGGGTTTATTAGCGCATTACCAGATAACTATCTACCTCCTTTTATATCAAATTTTTACTTTAAGGTAGAAAATAAGAAGGGGGTTGCAAAAAAGGCTCCTTACGGTCTTTCAAAGGTAGAAGCGGCTTTACTAGAATCCGGCATTCCAAGAGAGGATGTATTGATTGCTAGTCCATATGAACTTGACAGATTTATAGGAGAGAACACAAGAGTATTGGGAATTTATGTTATGGATCCATTAGGTTTAAGTTTTGGAAGCGGAATAACGTATTGGATATTAAAACTTGCAAATTTACCTTATAAAGGTATCCCATATATATCAAGATCTTTTTTAAACATATTAATAAATAAGAGCTTGTTAAAGCATAGAAGGCATATAAAAATCCTAGTTGGAGGTCCTGCAACATGGCAATTAACAGATACTGGATTCAACAAAAGGCTAGGGATAGATGTTGTATACGAAGGTGAATTTGAATCAATAGGACCTAAAATAGTAAAAGATTTGATTAACGGTTTAGAAGTTCCGAATATCGTTTATGGGGGGTCAGCACCATTAGATAAAATTCCAATAATTAGAACTCCGGCTAATGGAGGCCTTGTAGAAGTAACAAGAGGTTGTGGCAGAGGTTGTACATTTTGTACGCCAACCCTTAGTGGTATGATAAAATCGTTGCCTTTTGAAGGTCACATAGAAAAAGAAATAAGAGTCAACATAGAAAAAGGTGGGTCTAAAGATATTACTTTGCACAGTGAGGAATTTTTCAGATATGGAGCCAAAGGTATAGAACCTGATCCAGAAAAGGTTTTGAACTTAGTCAAAAAATCATATAAATTAATTAAATCGTATGGAGATGAATACACGTTATCAACTGATTTTACAACAGCGGCAGTTGTTGTTGAATCACCTAAATTAGTCCAAGAAGTAGGTGAATACATAAATGAAGGTAATAGATGGACATATATAGAAATGGGAATAGAAACAGGTTCCCCGAGATTATTAAAGAAATTAATGCCTGGTAAGGTTTTACCATATAAGCCCGAAATTTATCAAGAAATTGTAGAACAAGGTATAGGAATACTTAACGATAATCGTTGGATTGTTGTAGGTACTATGATATTGAATTTACCAGGAGAAAACGATAATGATATTATTAAAGATTTAGAACTTTTGGACAGGTTAAAGAAGTTAAGAGTTATTACATTCCCATTACCATTTATTCCAATGGGCGCCTTAAGGCACAGGGACTTTACTATATTAGATAAATTATTAGACGATCCCTTGAGAGGGGAATTTATTAGGCAAGCGTTGATAAAGGCTTTGTCAGAATCTAAGAGAAGCCTAAATTTGGCTGTAGATAAAATGCAAAACCCTATAATAAAAACTTTAATATTAAATATTGGTACGTATATAATTGATTTTGTTATAAATAGGTATAATAAGATTACAAAGCAACCCCATATAGAAAAAGAAGAAATTATAGAAAAAGAAGAAATATCTATAGAGAAAATATCATAATATTTTAAAATATTAAAATACAAAAATCCGGACCAGTTAAACTTAAAATAAATATAATACCGTGTAGATAATTCAGCAATAAAAATGAAATGACAAACCTAAACTTTTAATGCGAAACAATATTAAAATTTTTTAGACAGATATAACAACACCTTTTAACAAAGTATTCATCAATGAAATATAAAGTAAGCTTGCTCTAATTAATATTGCAAACATTATAAAGAGAACGACAAATTTCTTCCTTCTACGGGCGGGTAAAGTTGTTAAACAAAAATACTATTTGTAAAATAGAGTAGCACACATAAAAGAGGTGTAATCCTTTAGATCTCAGGTAACTCAACTTTCAGAGTGGGGAGGAGTTAGTATAATGAACTTAAATGAATTTTATTTATCTCAAATCAGTGATGTAATGAAGCTGATGTATAATAGAAAATTAGTTCAAATCAGAGGAGGAAACGCGAGTATCATAGATAGAATTAACAATTTAATTTATATAAGCCCTACTGGAGTTCCAAGACATAAGATAACTAATAATGATGTTTCTGTAATAGATATTAATGGAAAGGTAATTGTGGGCCTGCCTAGTAGTGAGTGGAGAATGCACTTATCAATATATAAAAATGTTGAAAATGCTAAAGGTATAGTCCATGCTCATCCGCCTTATTTACTCGCATTAAATAGAAAAGGATTGAAACTTGATTTAAATTATTTAACTGAAACATCACTAAGAGTAAAATGCTTACAAGAAATTCCATTAATAAATCCAGGTACAGAAGAATTGGCTAACGCTGTTGGTGAAGCTGCAAAAATGGGATGTAACGCAATAATATTGGACAATCATGGGATAGTTTCTTATTCTAATGAATCAATATATCATGCATTAGAAATTATTGAAGCTATTGAAGATCTGGCATTAATAGAATTATATGGAACTTAAAAAATTAGCCTCCAGGTGTTCCATGATACATGGCATCATTCCAAATTTGTTGCCATATATCTTCCTCAGTTAATGTAATATTCTTTATTAATAAGCTATAAATATCTGATAACATTGCATGATGTAGCTTTTCATCTCTAAGTAACATTTCTATTAAAAACTTTAATGGCTTATCATTTTTTATTGTATCATTTTTCAACAGTTCGTTTAGTTCTTCTATAGATTCTTTTTCCATTTCTATATGGTCTTTCATATCATCTAAAACTTTTTTTGATTCATTTTCTGTAATAAGTTGAGGACTTTCAATTATTAAAGCCATAGTTTCATAAATTTTAGAGTGCTTTATAGAGTCTTGCGAAACTGCGTCCATAATTAACCTTACTATTGGATTTACCGAATTGTTACTTGTATTTTTTATTTTTTCTGAATACTCAATTTCTCTCTTCGCCTCATTTTTAAAATAGGAAACTAGTTTTCTTCTATCTTCAAATTTGTAAGATGACATAGCTATCCCTATTTTTTATTAGTATAGTTTAAGTTTAAAAATTGGCTATATGCTTCCATAAATACAAATTCTCTTATCAAATAGTTAATTTATATAAATTTAGAAATCAATATTTGAAATGAAAATAAATTTTAGGGTTTAAATTATTTAACTAGTGAGAAATGATAAATTTACGTCCTGAAGTGGTCCCTGGTGATAAACTATGAAACCAAAAGCTAAGGCAACAAGATTAGAAAACGAGTTAGCTAATTTATTTTGGGAAAATGGTTATGCAGTTGTTAGAGGTCCATCAAGCGGAGGAGGGGTTTCAAAAAGATACCAACCTGATTTGGTCGCTATAAAAGATGGGAAAATTTTAGTAATAGAAGTCAAAAGCAAAAGAAATGATTCACCTCTATATATAGATTCATCTCAAATCTTAAATTTAATGGAATTCTCAAAAAGGGCCTCAGGAATACCTATAATTGCATTTAAGTCTGCTAGAAAAGAATGGAGGTTTCACTTTATAGACATTTTAGAGAGTAAAGGAAATAGCTTTAAACTAGAAAAACCTGGAGAAGGATTTAAGTTTAGGGATCTAGATGAAATATTGTTTAAAAAACATAAGAATATGGAGGAATTTTTAAAAAACAAATAAAAATTTTTTAGATTTTAAATATTATACGTTCATAACATTTTATTTTAAAGATTTATGTATTTAATAAAGCAAATATAAAATGGGTCTGAATTATGGCAAGTAAGATAGAATGTGAGGTTGAGGAAACTCCATTAGGCAAATTCTTGACCCCTCCCCAGCAAGGGTATTATATAAGGGTTCCAAAAGGGTTAGTAGATGTTATAACTGATACAACTAATGTAAGTGGAGTAGATCCAAAAGGAACTAGCACAATATATAGAGGATATACAATAGATGATATAGGAGAACATGCAGACTTTTATGAGGCAGCACATTTAATATTATACGGACATTTACCTAATGAAAGCGAATATAAGGAAATTAAGAATAAAATTGACACATATAGAGGACAAATTCCTGAAAAGATATTTGATGCTCTAAAATATGTTCCTGCAACACATCCAATGTATTACGCTCAAGTTGCAGTGAGTATGATGGGCCAATATTATGCGCCTGAATGGAAGTTTGAAAAGGATTTGTTATATGATCATGCATTAAGGCTAATAGCTGCAATGCCAGTATTCTTCGCAGCTGGATGGCACTTATCAAGAGACGGTAATTTGTACAGACCTGATCCTAGCTTACCTCATGGTAAAGACTCTTTAAGAATGATATTAGGTAGAATGCCATCTGACGTAGAGGCTAGAGCTTTTGAAAGTACATTAGTATTATACATGGATCATGGATTTAATGCAAGCACTTTTACAGTAAGGGTTGTTGCAAGCACTTTAACAGATATATACAGTGCTATAGCTGCAGGTATTGGTGCGCTAAAAGGTCCGTTGCATGGAGGAGCTAATGAACAAGCAATGGCAATGTTCTTAGATGCCTTAGCTAAAGCAAAAGCTAAAGGAGTTCCTCTAGATCAATACATAGAAGAATATATAAAAGATAAATTAGCTAAAAAAGAATTAATTATGGGATTCGGGCACAGAGTTTACAAAGTACATGACCCAAGAACTGATGTTGCTGCAAAATTTGTTAAGCAATTAAAAGATGGCGAAATGTGGTTAAACGTTCTCAAGAAGTCTGAAGAAGTAATGAAGAAAGAAAAGAACTTACCAGCAAATATTGATCTATACACCGGGGTCTTATACTATCAACTTGGTATACCAATACCAATGTATACACCAATATTTGCAATGGGTAGAATTGTTGGTTGGTCTTCTCATTATATAGAGCAGGTTGGTGAAGGAGATACGAAGAAAAACAAAATTATGAGGCCCACAGAAGATTATAAAGGACCTGTAGGACTTAAGTATGTTCCAATGTCCGAAAGAAAGTAAATTAACTAATTTTTTCTTCTTTCTTTTTTATATTTTTAATTTAAGTTCTTTCCATAGCATTTATGCTAACCAGCATACCTATTATAAACAAGGCTAATGATAATGCTATAAGAATCGCCCAACTTAATAAGTAATTACTTATAGGAGTACCTATTAAATTGTATCTAACTATATCTGCTGCATAGGTTATAGGATTAAATTTAGCTATTTCTTGTAACCAACTTGGCATTTGCTTTAATGGGAACAGAGCGCTTGATGCAAACATTAGTGGTAGGTTTATTAAATTAACTATAGCAAACATAATTTCAACATTATCGACATTAAACGCAATGGCAGCAAAAACGCTTACAAATCCTATAGCTATTAGTATTATTGCAATGCCAGCTAATAATACATTTATTACATTTAAGCCAGGTTTGAATTTAATTCCTAGACCCCAGGCTATTAACATTAAAATTGTTTCATAAAATAATATCCTAATTAGAGTCCCGAAAACCTTTGACAAAAATATACCAGATCTTGGCGTTGGTGTCATTAATAATCTATTTAAATACCCAAGCCTCTTTTCAAAAACTAGATTTGTACCTCCGAAAACACTCTGGAAGAATCCGAATACAACCAGCATTCCACTTGCAAGATAAGTGAAGTAACTTGTTGTCCCAAATAAATTCAATAGTTGTTTATTTACATATTGAGAAATTAAAGAAGAATATTGAGGAGGTATGTTTGTTGGAGCAAACATTTGAGCGAAGTTAAGGCTTTTTCCAAATAAACCCAGCCAGAACAAGGGGGTTATTAAAGATACTATAAATGTACCTCTCCTACTTAACCATTTCTTTAATTCCCTAACAGTTAATGTATAAACTTCTTGAATCATCTGCTAGCACCCCTCGTAACTCTCATATACTTAAATCTATCAAATCCCCCTTCTTCTTCTCTAAGCCCTCTACCAGTTAACTCTAAAAATACCTCTTCTAAATTTGGTTTTACTACCTTAAGCTCAATAACTTCATAACCTGATAATATTTTAATAAGCTGTGGAAGAAATTCACTTGATGATTCTGTCTTAACCAAAATTTGGTTATCTATTTTACTTGCTGAATTTGGCAAGAAATCATTAATTTTATTTATAACTTCATCTAATTTATTGTTATCTTTAACTAATATATAAATTCTATCACCTTTTATTTTTGCCTTAAGTTCACTCGGCGTTCCTATTGCAATTATTTTTCCATGATCAATTATTGCAACTCTATCCGATAACGCTTCTGCTTCCTCCATATAATGGGTTGTTAATAAAACAGTTGTTCCATTTTTCTTTAATTCCCTTACAAGGTCCCAAATATGTCTTCTTGATTGCACATCAAGACCTACAGTAGGTTCGTCTAAAAAAATAACCGATGGGTTATGTACTATACTCATAGCAATTTCTAATCTTCTTCTCATTCCCCCACTATATTCTCTAACTTTTTTAAATGCGCTATCCCATAAATCCATAAAATTTAAAGCCCATTTTGCTCTATCTTCAGCTTCATTACCTCTATAACCGAAAAGCTTAGCCATAATCAATACATTTTCATATCCGCTTAGCTCATCATCAGCTGTTAAATCTTGAGGAGAAACGCCAATAATTTTTCTTACATGATACTTATGTTTAACTATGCTATATCCTAAAATATATGCATCACCCTCTGTTGGTCTTTTTACGGTAGAAAGCATACCAATAGTTGTAGTTTTACCTGCTCCGTTTGGACCTAGTAAAGAAAATATCTCTCCTTTATTAATTGTAAAATTAATGTGATCTACTGCAACAAAGTTTCCATATTTTTTAGTTAAATTCTCTGCTTGTATAGCTGGATCCATTTTATCACCCGGATTAATATTTATAAAGGGTATATATAAATATTTATATATATATTTCATATATATATAAATTATTTATCATATAGCTAATTTTATCCAAATATCAACATTAATAGTGATGAGAAATGATAAGTGATAAAAAACAACTTCATGTCTCAATTGGCAACATAAACATAGACTTTATCTCTATAATTGATGAAGAATTGAGACCGGACTTTAATATTATAGCAAAAGATGTATGGATCGGCTTAGGAGGAGCCGCTACCAACTATGCAATAGCAGTGTCTAGATTAAACCATAGGGCTAAGCTTATCGCAAGAACGGGAGAAGAAGTAATTAAATATGGCTTTCTAGATAAACTAAAAGAAGAAGGTGTAGACATTTCATTAATAGAAATTACTAAAGAAAAACCAGGCATGGTCATGATAATAGTTAACAAAAATAAATCAACAAGAACAATGATAACAGCAAGAAATGCAAATAAAGGGTTAAAATTAAAAAATGAAATAATTAATGGAGATCACGTACATTTTTCCAGCGTTGACCCAGAATTAATTCATAATGTTAAATATATGAAAAATATAGAAACGATTAGCTATGATCCGGGAGGGGAAGCCTGTTATAATAAAGAAAGAATAATAGATAGCATAAAATATATCAATTGGTTATTGATTAATGAAAATGAATTCTCGTGTTTAGATTTAGATGTTGATATGCTTTTTGATAACTATGGATTAAAGTTTATAGTAATAAAAAAAGGATCTAAAGGCGCAGAAGTGATTTATAAAAAACATAAAATTTCAGGTAAAATAAATACAACGATAAGCCAAGTTGATCCTACAGGTGCAGGAGATGCTTTTAATGCCTCATTCAATGTTTTTTATAAAAAATACAATAATCTTAGTGAAGGATTAAAATACGCCATATCGGCAGGATCAGCTAAGGTAGAAAAGTTAGGTAGCAGCAACATGCCATATCTCAATGAAATAGAATCTAAGCTAAAATTTGTTGAAATTTCTCATTACTAACTATTTTTTCTATAAGGCTTTCAGCTTCTTTTAAATGTTTTTGTCCAATTCTTAAATGCCCTCCAATATCAATTAAAACATCTTCACCAGCTAAGAGACTTTCTATTATAGCATTTTCATTATATATATTTTTTATGTAATCCAATGTTCCCTTATAATAATTCATCGCTGGAGGTCTTGATGTATCATATACAATTATTTCAGCTTTATTGTTTTCTTTTATAATGTTTGGAGGTAAACCTGCTATAGCCCTTATTTTTTCGCTCTTTTCATAAACATTATCAATTTTCGATAAACTGTAACTTCCTTTTCCTAAAAGAGTTAAATAATCATTAGAATCCTCACTAATACCATTTCCATCGCAACCATAACCTTTAACTTCTATTTTTCCGCTAAGGCTTGGAGGTACAGATATATTATTAACACATGATGGCGCAGCTATTCCAAAGAATCCGCCTAATTTATCTTGGAGATCTATAATGTAGGACACATCTATAGATTCTGCAAATATTGTAGTAACACCGTGCATATTCAACTCATATATACTTGGCAAAGATAGAGTAAACAAATCCTTTTTACTTAGCATCTTATATAGTTCTATTCTTTTGTTCATCTTTAAATTGAAAAACCTAATTAAAAATGTAGATATATCTGCTATAGCTGTTAAGGAAGGAGCTATAATTCTGCCTTTTCCACCCAAAACTAATGAAGGTTCACTCATTTCATCAGGAACAGGTTGAGTACCTACTTCTTTTATTTTTCCATCATCTATGAAAACATAGCCGTCTCTAATCAGCTCTTTCCCTGTAAATATTGATGAGCCAGTTATTAATATTGATACCATTTTCTGACCTCCTCCCCGCCCTGAAGGGCGAGGGTTTTCTGAGGTCTTAAGGGTTACACCCCTTTTACAGGTGCTACTCTATTATCCCTCAAGCCGATATTGCGGGAGAAATCGGCTCCCGCTCCTCATGTTTTAAGAGTTGATCGGCCTGGAGTTCTATTTTATTACACTTGTTAGTTGGGATAGAGGCGTACCTCATGTTTCAGTGACACATACCCCTTTAGCAACTGTCTCAATTTTAAGTTTCTAAACTTAAAAAACTTTACCTTGCCCCTAGAAGGGGTTTGTAGTTCTCTTTATCACCTATAAGTTAATAAACTTAAGAAAAGTATAAATATATTAATAAAAATTACTATTTATATTCAATTAAAGCCATAAAATTTAAAAAGTATAATATAATTTATACTCCCATTTAACATAAAATTATTGGTAAGGGGACAACAAAATTGGTAGAAAATGCAGGCCTATACTTAGTTGATGTGGAATCTGTATTAGACGGAAGCGCAAGAAGAGCTATTGAAGATGGCATGGTACCTGTAGGAAGGGTTATAATATTAAAAGAGTTGGTTGAGTATTTTTATAATCAAGCTAAAAAGGGGATGAGCATAGGATTTACAGGGTTAGATGAAATAAAGAAAATTGGAAATATTAAGAGAAGCGGTGTCCAAATAGATATAATTGAAAGCGATAAGAAATTGATTAGAGAAATATCATATGAAGAATTAAAAAAGGATATAAGAGATTATGCATGGAAAGCCAGTGCTGTAATAATAACAAGTGATTTGATGATGTTAGAATCCTCTGAAGCTTTAAACATACCTGTTTTATTTACTGGATCTAAAAAATATGGAAAACTTAAAATAGAAGAGTTTTTTGATGAAAAAACTATGAGCGTTCACTTAAAGGAGGGTGCTTTACCATTAGCTAAAATAGGTAAACCAGGGAGTTGGATATTTGTTAAGCTTTCTGACAAAACCTTAGATAGGTCCCAAATAGAAGAAATGTCTAGAGAAATAATAGAAAGAGCCTCAACAATGGAAGAGGGATTTGTTGAGATTGATAGAACAGGCTCAACAATAATTCAACTTAAGGATTATAGAATAATAATTACAAGACCTCCACTAAGTGATGGATGGGAAATAACAGCAGTAAGACCAATAGCAAAATTAAAATTAGAAGAATATAATCTACCAGAAAAGTTAATGAAGAGGTTACTGGAAAGGGCTGAAGGGATTTTAATAAGCGGATCACCAGGTGCTGGCAAAACGACCTTTGCTCAAGCACTAGCAGAATTTTATTCTAATAAAGGAAAAATAGTAAAAACAATCGAATCTCCTAGAGACATGAGATTACCAGCAGATATAACTCAATATTCAAAAACTTATGCAGAAATGACGGAGCTTCATGATATATTACTTTTATCTAGACCTGACTATACTTTTTTTGATGAACTAAGAGACGATGATGACTTTAAGTTATATGTTGATTTGAGGTTAGCTGGAATAGGTATGGTGGGGGTAACTCATGCAACTTCGCCTATAGATGCAATACAAAGGATTGCTACCAGAGTCGAATTAGGTATGATACCAAGTATAATAGATACGGTAATATTCATAAATAATGGAAGTGTTGAGAAAGTTTATGAACTAGAAATAACAGTTAGACTTCCTACAGGACTTAAAGAAGCTGAATTGGCAAGACCTGTTGTTGAAGTGAAGAACTTTTTGACTGGAGAACTTGAATATGAATTATATACGTTTGGAGAACAAACTATGGTTATTCCTGTGAGAAGAAAATATAGGGCAAGTAAAGAAAATAAAACAAACTTAAGTATATCTGAAAATGAAATTTCTGCTATATCAGAAAAAATTCTCAGGCTAATTCCTAACGCAATAACAGAAATAAGCGAAAATAGTCTTATTATTAGAATACCTAGACATTCTAAAATAACAGCAAAAAAGGTAAAATCCATAAAGAAAATAGCTGATGAATATGGTTTAGATCTTAAATTTATACCATTAGATTAGGACAATCTAACAATTAATGATAAAGAAACAACAAAAGATTTTCTAGGATATATAACAAATAAAAATTTAGGTTTTTTATATAATATAATCCTGGTGGTAATATTGAATAAAAACGATTTAGCAAGGTTTTCTAGACAATTACTAATGCAAGACATAGGATATGAAGGTATGGAAAAATTAATGAATTCCAAAGTAGCTATTGTTGGATGTGGAGCTTTAGGATCAACTCAGGCTGAAATTTTAGCAAGGGCTGGAATCAAAAAAATTAAAGTCATTGATAGGGATTACGTAGATTTAAGCAATTTACATAGAACCCATATGATTACAGAAAAGGATGCAATTGATACATTACCAAAAGCTATTGCATGTAAAAAATGGATTAAAGAAATTGATTCAAGTATTGAAGTAGAAAGTGTAATAGATGACTTTGACTCTACAAACGCTGAAAAATTTTTAAATAATGTAGATTTAATTATTGATGGTACAGATAATTTAGAATCTAGGTTTTTAATTAACGATTTTTCTGTTAAATATAACATACCATGGATATACGCAGGTGTTAGCTCATGGTATGGTAACGTTATGTTTATAAAACCAAATCAAGGAGCATGTCTCAGATGTTTAATACCAGAAACAAACAATCAAAATGAAAGTTGCGATATTATACCATCCATTGGCACTATGACAACCTTAGTTTCTTCTATATCTTCCAATTTAGCAATTAGATATTTGGCAGGGAATGAAGTTCCCTACGGGGTTCTATTTGTAATAGATGGCAGAGACATAAGTTTGGAAAAAATAAAAATAACTAAAAATGAAAAATGCCCTACTTGCGGTTTGCATCAATATGAATTCCTTGAGAAAAAAATATCAAGAAATGTTGTAAGGATATGCGGAACTCATGCAATAGAAATAAGACCGGAAAAATTTTTAAATATTGACTTTATAAAAAAAATTAATAAAATTAAGGAAAAATTTAATGTAATTTCTATAAATAAATATAGCATAAGGGTGCAAAGAGATACCATCCAAATAGTTCTTATGAATAATGGATTGGGTATTGTAGAAGGAATCAATGATGTAAATATAGCTAAAAAGCTATATGATGAACTATTTAATATTATAATTTAAGGAATTTTAATCATTCTTCATTAATATCTTCTAGCCTTTTGTTTACAGTCTCAATTCCATAAATATACCACAATACAGACGCTAAACCCCCAATACCCCACAATGCAATATTATAAATTAAATACTGCATTACGTTAAATGAAGCTGCATAAAATATTGATGCTGCATATAATATATAAGGTAAAAGTCTTGAAATTGCTATTCCGGTTGATCTAAGGTTTGTTGGAAATATAACAGGCTCCAATGAAACCCTTGCTGCCCAAGCAAATTCACCGAATAATCCGTTTATGAATAGTAAGGCTAAAAATAATTGAACTATGTTTTTTGCAAGAATATAATCAATAAAAATGAATATCATGACTAAGAATCCTCCCATGTATGAAAAAATAGTGAAAAACTTGGTTCCAATTTTTTTGACAATACCTAGTGAAATAAAACCACCTATGCTTTCTCCTAAATTATAAATAACTAATAGAATTGAAGTTAACTTAGGAAATAAATAAGGACCTATAGTTAATGCTAACAATGCATATGTTAAAGCTGTTGCTATAATTAAAGAAGTTAAAAAGTAAATTTTAAACCATAATTTTTCTATATTAATCTTCTTTTGAGTTTCTTTCCTCTTAATTTCCCATCTCAAAGATTCTGGTATCATCAACCTAAATATTAACATTAATAATATCGATACTATTAAAGATATTAAATAATAGAACCTTTCCTGTTCTAATGAAAGAAGACCGCTCCTTAACGAAATTAAACCCCCTATCAAAACACCAACATTAGCTATGTTAGTTGTAAATATTAGCACAATTTCTCTATATTTTATTGGCATCATTTCAGATAAGTAAGTTAATAGGGTCGGCATTTCTCCTCCAAGACCAATTTGAGAAATAAGCAGGCCTAAAATCAAAATAAGGAAATTGTTTGATAGCAAAACAATTAAAGAACCTATTCCATACAATAATAAAGTTAGTATGAACATGCTTTTCCTTCCTTTGGTATCAGCTAGCTTACCAATAACTATATTTCCTATTATTGTTCCTATAGGGATTGAAAGAAAAATATAAACATAATAATTCTGAGGTACAAAGCTCCATGTTGTTGATATAGAAGGTAATGCAAGAACCAAACCGTAAATTAACATACCAATAGATGATGAAATTATTATGAGCCATTGATATTTATTTAAAGGTCCATAATCTATTTTATTTATTTCACTCACTAAATTTTCACCTATTATTATGAAATAAGATTTTATATTATTAGCTCTGCTGAACGTTCAACAAAAAATTAAGGAAAAGATTCCTCAATAGCTCCCAATGCATTAGTAGTTGAATTTTTGTATCCTAAATCATTTAGAGATCTTGATAGAGCAGAATATGCAATTAATAAGTTATTTAGAGAAGCTTGATAGCCCATATGCCCTATTCTCGCTACTTTTCCTTCTAATTTACCCCAACTACCTGCAATCATAACTCCATATTTTTTCCAAGTTAATTCTCTTAATTCTTTATCTTTAATGCCTTTAGGTAGTAAAAATGCAGTAACACTTGGTGAAGAATAAGTCTCTTTTTCAGGGTATAATTCAAGATTAAGCGCTTCCAATGCTTTTAGAGAAGCCTTTTTCGCTAAACTATGTCTTTCATAAACACTTTCCAAACCTTCCTTAAATAAATTATTTAATGAAGCATCTAACGCATAAATTAAAGTATCATTCATGGTGTATGGGAAAGTATTTTTATAATCAAACATTTCCTTCCATAAAGACAAATTCATATAGTATCCTTGATATTCTGTTTTCTTGATTTTTTCCCAGGCATAATCACTAACAGCAATTATTGTCAATCCAGCAGGTATGTTTAATGCCTTTTGTGAACCCCCTATCAATATATCTATGTTATTAAAGCTTACTTCAGTTGTTGCTATACTTGAGACTGCATCAACAATCAATAACGCTCCATGAGATTTAACAACTTTAGATACTTGACTTAAATCGTTTAGAATACCTGAAGGTGTGTCGCAATGAACTAGCGTTACAATATCAACATCCTTGTTTTTTTCTAATGCCCTATCTATATCATTAGGATCTGCACTTTTTCTCCAATCTAATCCCATCAATAAAGGTACTCCTTTATACATTTTAACCAAATCCTTAAATCCATCACCATAAACACCATTGTCTATAATTAGAACTTTATCTCCTTGAGCAACAGTGTTTGAAATGGCAGTTTCTAAACCTATCATTGCTTCTCCTAACATTATGTAAACGTCTCCTTTATTTATGTTCAATAAATTTTTAAGCTTATTCCTCAAGTTATTGTAGAAATTTATGAAATCTTCATCTAAATCTGTATTTTTAGCCTTTGTTATCATGCTTTGATATATTTCCAAAGGAATTTGGGTTGGGCCTGGAGTTAACAAAATTTCATCTGTATAATACTTGACCATGCTTTCACCATTTTACATGCTATCTTATTGCTAAGCAAAAATTTTAAGTGTTATATTTTTAAATATTAATTGTGGAAGAAATGTGGAGCCTATTTTGTAAAAAATGTGGGTTTAAGGGAGAAGAAGGTAAATATTATCCTTTTTGTCCTGTTTGTAAATCTTCTCTTTATATTAAAGGAGAACCACCAAATTTTGAATCTATTCTAGGAGAGGGAAATACACCTATTGTAAAAGAAAATATTAGCAAAAATGATGTATACTTTAAGCTTGAATACCTAAATCCAACAGGAAGTTTTAAAGATAGAGGGGTCTCTTACAGCTTGCAACTTGCAACTAAATTAAATTACAATTGCTCTGTTGAAGACTCGAGTGGAAATACGGGCATATCTACTGCGGCATTTTCATCGAGGTTGGGAATTATGAGCAAAATAGTTATACCTAAATATGCGCCTTCTGGAAAAAAATCAATTTTAAGATCTTTGGGTGCTCAAGTTATAGAATCAGAAACTAGAGATGAAGCATCAAATATTGCAGAAGAACTATCAAAAGATTGCTTTTATGTATCGCATGCCAGAAATCCTTTCTTTATTGAAGGTATGAAGAAGGTTGCAGATGAAATTAAACATGTTAAACCCAGGGGGATTATAGTACCTTCGTCTAGCTTTTCTCTTTTTTTAGGAACATATTATGGGCTCAAAGAAAAAGGAATAAATGTTAAGATGTTTGCAGTTCAAGGAAAGGAGACTGCATCTTTAAAGGAATTTATTGATCCAATATATGAATCCAAAGGTAAAGAGTCAAAGCTGGCTGACGGACTTGCGTTAAAAAAGGCGCCTAGAATTTATGATGCTTTAAATGTAATAAAAGAAAGCAATGGCGGATTGTTAGTTATAGATGATAATGAAATTAAAATTGGATTAAAAAAATTATGGAATTTAGGTTATATGGTAGAGCCTACATCAGCTGTTTCTTACATAGCATTAATTAAACTTTATGAATTAAATTATGATATAAGCAATTATGTAGCTATGCTTACTGGCAATGGTTTAAAATTTTATGACATGATTGAAAAAATAGTAAGTAATTTACAATAATTAATATTTTAATATTATGATTTGATTTATTTTAAATCATTCTAGAGGATTTTTGCTTTAATTATCTAATGTATAATTTAATTCTTAATTTTATAAAAAATTGCTATTTTTAATAACTAATGAATCTTTTAAGAAATAAGATATTAATTTAACTTTGCAGCATTTTATAATACTATATATATGACCATACAGATATAATAACACTACTCATACTCATTGCTAAAGCAGCAAATTCAGGTTGTAAATAAAGTATTGGGTATAGTAATCCTGCAGAAATAGGTATCAAAATACTATTATAACCAAATGCCCATGCTAAATTCTGCTTTATTTTTCTTTCTAGTTTAACTGATATATTGAAGAGTTCAGTAATAGAATTAATATCATTAATTATTATATCTCCAGCCATTTTAGCTATATCGTTCCCAGAATTTAATGCTATTCCCACATCTGCTTCAGCTAATGCCTGAGAATCATTAATTCCGTCTCCAACAAACGCTACATAATTACCTGAAGACTTTAATTTCCTTATTATCTCTACCTTATCTTCAGGCTTTAAACCAGTATAGATTTCTATATTATCAATATCTTTAAAATAATCAACTCTCTCTTTTCCTGTTGCTATTATTACTTTAATATTATTTTTTCTTAATTTATTTAGCAATTCAAAAACTTCACTTTTAGGTTTATCTTCTATATTTATTATTGCAGCAATTTCACCATTAATGCAGACATATATATCACCTTCTTCATTAATGCTATTATTACAATTTTGTTTTACAAAATCTTTTTTCCCAATTATGATTATATTCTCTCCTACTTTTCCATAAACACCTTCACCTACGAACTCTTCAAATTCATCAACCTTTACTTTTTCATTATTTAGATTTGATATAGCCTTAGCTATCGGATGATTACTAAGGCTTTCAACACTAGCTGCAAGCTTAATAGCATTATCTTTATATTCTTTATAGGATTTGACTGATATTTTTCCTTCTGTTAATGTTCCAGTTAAATCAAAAACCATTGTATTAATTTTCTTTAAATTATTGAAATTTTCTCCATTTCTTATTATTATCCCTTTTTTTGCAGCTTTGTTTATAGTTGCCACTATCGCCATTGGGGTTGCTAATCCTAAAGCGCATGGACATGCCGATGCAAGAACTGCAATTGCAAACAATAAAGACTTAAACAAATTTATCCCTATAACAAAATGCCAAATCAAAAATGAAACAATTGATATAATTAAAACTATTGGGACGAAAAATAATGAAACTCTATCAACAAGATTCTGAATTGGTAACTTAATAGATTGGGCATCTCTTATTGCATTAATTACTTGAGAAATATAGGATCTTTCGCCAGATCTCGTAACGTAAACTTTAGCATAACCAGAAACTATTATGGAACCTGAAATTATAGGTTCTCCCTTTGTTTTTTTAACTGGCAGAGGTTCTCCAGTTATGACAGATTCGTTTACCTCCACTGTGCCTTCATCAATAATACCATCGATAGGTACTTGATCACCGCTCTTTAAGATTATTACATCGCCTACATTAACCTCAGAAACATCAACAACTTTTTCTTCATTATTAATAATTTTTCTAACTTTATTTTTTATATTGCTTTTAACTAATAACGAGAGTTTATACTTAAAATATGATTCTAAGGTTTTACCAACTAAAACAAATGTTATTAATAAAACTGTTACATCTATAATTGGTTGTATATGAGAAAAAACAGCATAAATGCTATAGAAAAATGCAATGCTAGATGATAGAGATACAAGAACATCCATATTTCCAGTTTTGTTTTTTATTGCCCTCAAAGCTCCTTTATGATAATTATATCCAGAATAAAAATATACCGGAAACGAAGAAATTAATGCTAATAATGTTATTCCTCTAAACTCTAACAAAAGGGTAATTGATGAAAATATAATTCCAACAATTAACTTAGTAAGCATGTTACGAAATTCCTTTTTCTCAATTTCTTCAACCTTAGTCTCTTTTTCTATTAAATTTATGATATATCCTCGTTCCTTAATTTTTTCTATTATAACGCTCGATGAAGTAGATAGTGGATTATATTCTACTTTTATTATTCCATTAGGAAAAATTTTTACTTCTATAACTCCATCTAATGATTCTAAATAATTTTTAAGCCCAGATATTTCTTCGGGATTTATATTTAACTTAGCTACAACTAATTGGGTTGCTACATCATAACCTGAACTTCTTATAGATTTTACGATTTCCTTTAAGTTAAGGTTATTTGCTATAATCTTCGCATCTCCAGTAGCTAAATTAACTTCAGCATCTTCTACACCGTTTACTTTTGAAATTGCCTTTTTTACAGTTATAGAGCATGTAGCGCAATGCATACCTATAACTTTTAATTGCTCTTCCTTTTTTATCCTTATATTTTTATTTTCATTACTCATTAGCTTATCCCTTATCAATTTTTTATATTGAAGAGTTCCCTAAGCTCTAAAGTGTTTATACCCCTTTTATGTGTGCTTCTTTACGATTATTATTTCTTGTATTGTGGAAGTGATAGTTGCTAACCTACTTATCCTTTAATATTCTACCAGATGATAACATATAATATAACTACCTTTTAATGTGTTTTGGATTTAAATCTTTTACCATAGTTGAACACATGGGTTTGTTGTTTTTATCACATTGATTTCATACCTTTAGGTCCTTCTCTCAAGTACTTTTCTGGATCATTTCTAAACGAGTTTAAACATATTTCGCTACAAAAGTAATAAACCTTGCCTTTATATAAAGTTTTATATTTTGACTTATTATCTACTTCCATTCCGCACACTGGATCAATCAAATTTCTCCCCATGTTTTGATTATAAGAAAAGTTTAAACAATTTTGTCTATATTTTTGATAAAAATTATTAATAATAAATAAAATTAAATATAAAAGTTAAAAGTTCTGACCTCCTCTCCGCCCTGAAGGGCGAGAGTTCCCCTCATCTGTTCGGGATTACATCTGTCAT
>NZ_JAWDMQ010000009.1:0-39513 GCF_046536515.1 Caldisphaera sp.
TACATAGTTCCAACTATGGAAGAGTGGGAAGTATATCCTAGGGTTGCTGCTGCTGTCGCTGTTAAAGCTGTTGAGCAGGGCTTTGCTAGGAAGACAACAACGTATAAAGAAGAACTTGAAAACTCAACTGAAATAATATTACTATCAAGGAAAAAATTGGAAACAATTTTAGAAAAGAATTTAATAAAAGATCCTTTAGCAAAAAAGTAAAAAGGCTTGAAAACCATAAATACTGGGATTACTTATGTCTTCCCAGCCAAAAAGAAGAGGAATTTCAATAAGTTTAGAGGAATATTTGACAACAATTTTTAAAGAAGGAGGACATGATAATCTGGTAAAATTCAGAAAAATAGCTACCTATTTAGGAACAACACAGGCAAGCGTTACAGAGGCCATGCAAAGACTTGTAAAAGATGGTTACTTATACTATTTTCCATATAGAGGCGTTAGGCTAACTGAGAAAGGGATAGAATTAGCTTCATCAATAGTAAAGAAAGAGAATGAAATAAGAAATTTTTTAATATTAATTGGAATTGATGAAAAAGAATCTGAGGAACTTGCGTGTATTCTGGAACATAAAATAAGTGATAACGCCATTAAAAAAATTAGAGAGTTTATTAATAATTGTGCATTAAACAAAAATTTTTAATTTTTAATTACAATATAAAAATAGGCGATATGAGTATTGGCAAAGAAAAGATTTGGTATAAGTATTCCGGACGACTTATATGATTATTTGAACAAATTATCAGAACAACTAGAAACAAATAGAAGCGATCTGGTTGAGCAAGCGGTTAAAACTTTTATAAATGATTATAAGCATTACTTAATTCCTCATACCTGCACAGGCGTAATGATTGTTTCATGCAAAGATGAAAAAGCATTGAAAGAAATAATAGATGAATTTCAAGATATTGCTAAAACTTACATTCATACACATGAAAATAATGTATGTATAGAACTTATGTTCGTATCAGGTCCTTCGGAAAAAATAGCATTATTACAAAAGAATTTGCAAAAAGATGGAAAATGCAATCCAAGATATGTACCAATAATAAGCATAAAAGAATCTAAATCCTCGGAATCTCAACAATAGACCAAGCTTTATCTATAGCCTTTTCAAGCTTTCTCTGATGTTCAGTTAAGAATTTTTCTAAACGAGAAAATCCGAACAATTTGCATTCTCCGCATAGCAATGAACCAGTTTTGCACCTATTATATATATCGGCTAATTCTCTATCTTCTTGAATTAAATGATACAAATATAAATCATATACCGGACACTTTTCCGGTTCTCCTCCTAACTTCCTCTGTTCTTCAGCTGTATTCCTGCCTCCTGTTAAAGAAGACATGAATTTCTTTCTAGCAACATCTATTTGATCGGTTAAAAATATTGTTACATCAGGTTTACTGCTGCTCATTTTTCCTCCATCCAAACCCCTTATAAGCCTGTGATATATAGAAGCTGGGGGCTCCAATTCTATTTCTCCTTTAAACCTTCCAGCTAAATCTCTAGTTAGTCTCAAGTGAGGATCTTGATCAGCACCTACTGGAACTACAACGTGTTTATATTCTCCATATTCTGGTAATTGTGGATGCAATATATCAGCTGCTTGAGTTAGCGCAGAAATAATTTTACCAGGTGTAATTTCGCCGTATATTGCCTCAAGCTCGTTATATGAAATTTTAGAAGCAAACAATTGTATTAATGAGTGATAAGAACCTTTCCTGTTAGTCTGAAAATAGAAGTCTGTTTTGTTAGGATCTAAACCAAGAGCTATTAGGTTAGCAACATATTCCTCTATCCCTATCTTTATTACATCTTTTCTTGATATGTGCCTAACTGCATATGCTTCTGCATCAGCTAAGCCAACAAATATTTTAAAACCTAATTTTTGGAAATATATTAATTCCAGTCCTGTCATCATGTGACCGAAATGAAATCTTCCACTTGGCATAAATCCTGTCATTGCTGCAGCTCTTTCCTTGTTTTCAATAGCTTTTAATATTACGTTATCAAAATCCCTATGCCCAAAAATTATTCCTCTCTTCATAAATGCACTTAGCTCTATACCATCATTATTCATTCTACCAATTACTTCCTCAAAAGGTCTAATTCCAAATACTTCATAAAGCCTACTATAATCCTTTATTTCAGGTCTTCCCCATGGGTCTAATTTTATTTCATTTTCCTCGGGCATGCAATACACCTATTATATATTACTCTTGAAAGTAATTTATCTATCTTTACATATAAAGCTTCCCGCATTTCATATTGGTATTTAAGATCGCTTTTTTATGGCTTAATTGCTAATTCCATAATATGACCTAGCCCTTTAAGGTAAGTTCATATTATTAATAATCAGATCTTGTATATAAATGTTTATCTGTTCTCCATCCTGCCCTGAAGGGCAAGAATTCCCTGAGGTCTTAAGGGTTACACCCCTTTATGCGTGCTACTCTTTTATATATAGTATTTTTAATTTAAGACTTTTACCCCACTCCTAGAAGGGGGAGGATTGTCGTTCTCCTTATCAAGAAGGTATTCATCCTCATGCAATGAAAGCCTCCCCTTAAAAATTATAGCCTTTAGATACAACTGTTTTCTATGGTGAAAGTTTGGAAGAACTAGATGAATTTGATTTTGAGCTATATGATATAATAAAAGAATATATGCCAATAACCCTATCAGAATTAGCTAGAACTTTGGGCCATAGCAAAAGTATGATACATAGGAGAATAAAAAAACTGGAAGCATCAGGTCTTATAAAAGTATTTAATCAAGGCGGAGTATCCATAATAACGGCCAATCTAATGAATGATTCAATAATAACAATTGGGATTCTAAGAGCTAGCGAGTACCCATACATAATAAAATTTGCTAAAAATTTAGAAAAGATTTTTAATCATGTTAAAATAGTTGTTTATGATGAAGCATATAAAGAAGCCTTAGACCTATCAACCGGGAAATTAAAGCTGGCTATGAATCCAGCTATTTCACTGTTAGCCATACACAGGATAAGCAGAGGTCAAGTACATATAATTGGTGGAGGGAGCGGTGGAGGTAGTGGGATAATAAATAACTCAAATGGAAAAAATGGGCATTCAACATCTATTATGTCATCAATGGAACTTTGCGCTGATATGAACAACCTAGAAATGCCAAGAATATACAGCAATAGCGGTTTAGATATTTTAAATAAGGTTATAAAAGGTGAAGTAAGACAAGGTGTAGTATGGGAACCATATTTATCAATAGCATCAAAAAGCAATTTGAAAACAACCTCTTGTGAATTAGAAACATGTTGCTTATTAGGGGCACACTCATCTTTATATGATAAATATGAAAAGATATCAAAAGCGTTTTCTGATGCTATATCAGGCAACATATCGAATTTAGAGGGTTACGCAAACATAATCAATATGCCATTGGATTTAGTTAAATTATCAGTTAAGAGCTATACTTTTTTCGAAGAGCCTGATAAAAATTATTTAAAAAGCATAATAAGCAACTTAAGAAATACAATACTGCCTAGCGATATTATAGAAAAATCAGTCATAATCTAGGTCTTTTAGAGTAAGTCTGAGCTCTGCTAACAAGGTTGGTAGTGGTGTCATTAATGCTGTAAGATGAGGTCCTTTTATATAACTTAAAACCTTTTTCCAATCTTCCTTAGGTCTTGATTCAACATAAGACTTTAAAGTCTCCTTTACAAGCTTAGAATTTGCCTGGAAAGTTCTTGCATATGCAAAAAATACCGCTAAGTCCCATGCTGCTTTTTTATGAGTATAGTTACTTACTTGTTCAGCGTCTATAAGGGCCATATTATCATTATCAATCATAACAAAGTTTCCCGGATTGGGGTCCCCTAAAGTTCTATTATGGTTATGTATCAAAGCTAAGCTTTTTCCCATATTATACCATGCGTAAGGGTTTTTGCTCTTTAGGACAACTTCTCCATCAAGGAATTCCCTTATCATTTTATATTCATATTTCTCTGAACATAAACTTAAAATTTTAGGAGTGATAATTACTTTTCTTAAATCTAATAAAGATTTATACTCATTAATTAACCTTGATAGCGGCGTTTCCTTAAATGGAAATATTGATGCAGAAACTGCTCCGGCCATAAACCATTTTAATGTTCCGTATATGTACTCTTTTATTACTATTTTTTTCTCATTGTTTTCACAAATTTGACTTGAAGATAACAAACCAGGTCTCTTGCATCTATACTCATTGCCTAAAATGTTTTTAATATAATTATCGCTATCGCTACAGCTTTTAAATATAATACCTTCAGGCAAGGAAATTATACTATATGGATTTTTTATCAATTCCATTGGTATGCAAGACTTTCCTATATTAACATTAGTATTAGAATATAATGTTAAAAATCCAAGGATTACATTTTTTCCTATATTGCCCATGATTTTATTTGCTCCAATTGTTAACATATTGAAATTTAAATTTATGTTACCATTATCGACACTACCTATGTTTTTTATATATATTTCATAGTCATCCCTTAAACCTTTAAGGCCTAACTTATTAATTACATCATTATATATGCAAGAATAAACATCTCTAAGTTCAGACATTTTAGATAAAGGTATAAACTCTACAGGTATCTTGAAATAGTTAGCAAGTTTTCCGTATCTTTGCATAAATTCGTAAGCTTGCTCTATAGTGACCCTTACCTTATAATATTCTATTAAATCTTTGAAATTTTCATCATATTCAACTGGGGGAACGAGTAAACCTGAGACTACATCACCTAATGTACCTAACTTTACATCAGCAGAAAGAACCATATCTCCAACAACAAGTACATTATTTTCTTCAAATGATGGTAGTTTAAATCCATTAACTACTTTAATTGTATAATTAATTCCTCTAATTTCACCTTCCATTGCTTATCACCTTTTTCCACAAAACCTCTCCATCAACTGTTTTAATTTCAACAATTCTATGAATTGGTATAATTGTCTCATTATCGCTTAGAGTTATTGCCCAGTTACTAACTGCTATTACATCCTTTGTCGATAATTGTAATAATCTATTCCCCTGATCACGTGATCTATCAACATAAGTAATTATATATTCTTCCTTATTATTGACTGAGTTTATTGCTTTACCAATAATGTCTTTTATCTTACTCCTTTTTCTAGACATACTGCACCATTTTTCAGTTATATGATTTAGATTAATATATTTGTTATATGACTTTAACATGGTGAAAAAATTGACGTGTGTATTTTGTGAAATATCAAGAAAAGAAAAATCTGCTCATATTGTTTATGAAGATAAAGATATCATGGTAATACTTGATATAAATCCGATTTCCAAAGGTCATTTATTAGTTATTCCGAAAGAACATCATGAGACAATTCAAGATACGCCAGTAAGAACTTTAGTTAAGACATGGATAGTTGCTTCAGCTTTTGCTAAAATTTATAGAGATAGATTAAAGGCACCAGGAGTTAATGTTATAACAAACAGTGGTTCTCCAGCTGGACAAGTTATTTTTCATTTTCATGTTCATGTTATACCAAGATGGGAGCAAGACAGCTTTAAAAAAGGAGGAAGGCATTCGCTAAGTGAAGAAGAAGCTGTTGAAGTAACTAAAATGTTATCAGATCATTTAGATATAGTAAAATCCTATTTAAATGAATTTCCTACTATATGATGCTTCTAAAATCTCTTAGCTTTATAACATGTAACCTATATATCCCATTTGAATCATTCATTATAGTAACCAATGCATTCCCACTGTTTTTAATAAGTTTATAAGAATTATAGGCACAAACTTCATTATCCATTATAAATTCTACTTCTTCTCCTTGACCCATTTTTCCAAACTCTCTATAAGCTAAAAACATAGGTTCAGGGCAATCTAAATTAGTTAAATTAATTGTCTTCATTATTGCCACCCTATAGCTTTTTGAAATCATTAAAATAACAGTTATCTAGTTTTTCTGTTTCTACTTTATTTACCTCAAAATAACTATTTTTTATTATTTCTAATAATTTATTTATAGATTCGTTATTCCCATTAGCAATTATTTCGACTCTTCCATCAGAAAGATTTTTAGCATAGCCTTTTATATTAAGCTTTTTAGCATTGGACCAAATAAAATGCCTAAATCCTACACCTTGTACATGACCATCAACAAGTATCTTTAAACAAATTTCCATTAAATCACCTCAATATAAATTAAACTTACTTAAAACCTCTTGGTCTAATATATATCTTTTTATCTTCTTTGGGACATCTACTTCTTGTCTTCCCTTTTCTACTACTTCTCCTATTACATAAGGATCATAACCTTTATATTTTAGATCCCTAATAATATCTTCATAAATCTCTTCTGGAGATATTATAATAAATCCCCCATTTGTGCCTGCTGTTGCATTAGGCATCAAGAAGTTATCTGTTGCAAACTCAGATATTTCTGGGAAAAGTAAGGGGAAATCATATAACCTTATATGAGTTTTTGTTAAATTTGCCTGCTCCCAAATAACCAATATCCCTGGTCCCGTAACGTCTGTTGCTGAAACTATATGCTTTTCTTTTGAAAAATCTTCATTTAAATCTGGTAGATATTTTGCTATAACTTCTCCCATGGATTTGTTAGGAGACGATATTATATTAAAAGCCTTTTCTTTAATCTTTTCTAGCGTATCTAAGTCTATTCCTCTCTTTTCAAGTTCATCTATAATGCTTTCATCAATAGCAGTTGATAAATATGTTGTAATTGGAGAGAGCTCTCCTAATGGTCTAGTGGTTATTATTTTCATACCTTTATCTGCTTTATCATGAAACATCGGTGGTTTCTTATTACTGGTAGCAATTACCGTAGCGCCCAACAGAAGCCTTCCTTTTTTAGGTTGTTCTATATCTAAAATTTTAGCACCTATTTCATTTGCAAATCTTTTGGAATTTTTGTATAGTTCTTCTTTTAGTTCTTCTGTTGGGGCATTCAATACTGGAGCTATTTTAAGATCTTTATAAGCTCCTAAAACAAACAAATCATTAAGAGAATTTGATATAGAACCCGATACCTGCCTGTAATCCGAGGGAAGGCTGGTAGGATCTATAATATGCATAGTGTCATTATTAGCTGCAACAATTTCTTCTCCTTTATTATATGATATTAAATCAGCCAACATAAATTCATCTTCTCTATAGGGAGTAACTATAGAATGACCTTTTCCTATATTAATTAATGGAGCGCAGTCACAAAGACTTTCATATGCAGGCATTACTTTCCTAATAAATTTCTCTGGCTCATTTGCAGCTAATTGATAGACCTGCACTAAAATAATAGCTCTAATTTCACTATCAATTTTATAATTTAGGTTAACTTTTTCCCCTAAGGGAAGTATTTTTCTATTTATTTCAACTGAATCAGGATCTGCATAAAATATATCTGCATCTTCTCTTTCTGCTATTCTTAGGTTCTTTGATTGAAGATATGGTCTTATTTTTTCCATAGCCGGATAAACAATTTTTAGCAAATCGACCTTAACGGCGCATCCTGTTGCAAGAGACAACGGATCAGCTCCTAAATTCCTATAATACGAGAGCCTCTGTTTAATATTATTAATTAACTCAATTCTTTTTTCATTCATATTTATCCCTTATTCTATATATTTAAAGACTGTTTTTAAATATTTCTTATATAGAGAATATTTTACTTTATATAAAAATTTCTATAAAACGAAAAGAAACAACGAATCTTGTTTTTGAAGGCAGAGCAAAGTTCAAACCTTGCTTTTCAAAAAATTAATGCAAACTGCCAATAGGGTATGCGTAACTGAAACATAAGACAAGTCTTCACAATAATTAACATTGCCGATGAGAGTACAGTATCTTCTGGTCAAATCTAATAAGATGAGGAGTGGGAGCCTAATTTACTCCCACAACACCAGAGGGTATAATATGGTAGTCATAAATGGGTGTAACCCTATAGACCACAAAGAGCCCTTCATGATGTAGAAGAAATCAGTTGTTTCACTAAACACTATAAACTAAATTTTAAAATTTTATATGCAATATAAAGATGGGAGGAAAATTGGCCAAAATCAAAGAAATAGATGCATTAGAATCTGATAAACCAAATATAAATTCAATTATAGATAAGATAAAAGAGATTTTAAAAAGTGGTTATCAAGAAGAAACAATAATTGTTAAGGATAATAAGGTAATTAAAAGACATGAAATATATTGGGCTTTAAAATATATGGGCACAAAATATGTTGCAATATCTGATAAAGAAGAAAATGTAAAGGTTTCTTTAGATTTCTTAGGCTTTTATGATGAGGTTTCTGATCCTGGTATTAGAGTTTTTAATAATGCTACGGAATTGATAGAAAAGGATAGACCTACCCCATTAGTAAAGTTAAATGGTATAATAAATGATAACAAAATAAAAATATGGGCAAAATTGGAATGGTATAATCCTTTTAGTTTGAGCATAAAGGATAGAACAGCTTGGTATATAATTTACAATAATTTGGATAAACTGAGTGATAAGGAAAAAGTATTTGAAGCAACCTCAGCAAATACAGGGATTGCCATTGCCGCTATATCATCTATGCTAAATAAAAAAACAAAAATCTTCATGCCAGAAACTTCTCCAGAATATGCAAACAAATTATTAAAAATTTATGGGTCTGAGGTCATTAAGGAAGGCACAACTACAAACGAGCTTATAGATAAGGTTAAAGTCTATGCTGAAAAAGAAAATGCATTTGTACCAAATCAATTTTCTAATATTTTCAATTTACTGGTTCATTTAAGATATACTGCCAAGGAAATAGATTATCAAACAATGTACGGAAAACTTAAGCTTAGCGGAATTTTTGCTTCAATGGGTACAGGAGGACATATAGCTGGCATAACCCTTTATTTCCATAACAAAAATAGAACAGTGAAGATATTTGGAATTCAACCTGAAGAAAATGGTACAATTCCTGGAATAAAAAAGCAAGACTTTAAAAATTGGTGGAATATAAATGATGTTCCCGATCATGTTTATTCTGTTAATTTAGAAGACTCCATAGATATTTTAATCAAAACTGCAAGAACCAATGGAATCTTACCAGGTATTAGCGGAGGAGCAGTTTTAGCTGGTATAAAGAAAGCTTATAGCGAGGGAGTTCTAGATGAGGGAGACTATGTATGCGTAATACCTGATAATGGTATTAAGTACCTTGATGAAATTTATAACGAGAAAAATATCATTTTCTGATTAATGAATCGATAAAAAATTATGAGATAGATTTAATATAAAATTATATTTGTTTAGAGCATAATTAAAATGGGTATAATTATGGATAGATTTAGCAAAGAGTTTCTCAAAAATGCCACAGATGCTATAGAAATATTGAAAAAAAGAAGAATTTTTGAAAAAATTGAAAGTAAATATCCTCTAGCTGTTATAGGTGATATACATGGTTATACAGAAAGCTTAGAAAATTTTGAAAAAATTATTCATGATAGTTCACCTAATGAAATTATATTTTTAGGGGATTATGTTGATAGGGGTTTCGAAGGGGTCGAAGTATTAAACGAGATATTTAATTTATTAATTAACTATAAAGATAAAACTATCTTAATAAGAGGTAATCATGAAGATCTAAACATAAATAAAGAATACGGTTTTTATGAAGAGCTAATTTCAAAAATTGGTAAAGAGGGAATAAATACAATTACTCTGTTTTATTCTAATTTGCCAATATCTATATCCATAAACAATATATTCTTTGTACATGGAGGTATTCCGTATATTAAATCAAATGATAAGCCTGCTATACTAAAACTCGAAGATATCTACAGTCTGGATAAAATTAAAGGAAAGAAAGAATATTTGGAATTTGAAAACAACGTATTATTTCAAATGGTTTGGAATGATCCTGATGGTTACATAGATTGGTTTGAACCAAATTATGTTAGAGGGGATGGAGTTTTCTATTATGGTAAAAAGGCGTGGAATGAGTTCATGAATGCTAATAATATAGATTTAATAGTTAGAGGGCATGAAATAGTTGATGGCATACATATATGGAAACAAGATGGAACTTTTATAAATAAATTCAAAAACAATCAAAGATTTTATTTAGACCAAATATATAAAGGCGTGATAACAGTATTTTCAAGCAGATATCATATAGGTAGGGCAGGTTCAATATTAATATACAAAGATGAAATAGAGTTTATTGAATTGTAATTTAAATTTTATATAATTCTCCTTTCCATTTAACACCTTTATTTTTCACATTTATCATGCTTGTAATTAAATAATATGCCGGAATAAAATAAAAAATACTATATGGTAATTTAATTTTATTAGTTAGCCCTCCTAGATAATAAAAAATATTTTCGATTAAATATGCTGAAAAGAATAACAAAAATAAAAAGTATTGTTTTAATATTAATAACGGAATCCAACCCAAAGGCAAATAAAAAAATAAAAATAACGCTAATGCCAATAGATAAACATAATATGATGAACTTAATTGTTTTTCGTAATCAAAAAATATCCTAGAAAGCAAATTTTTTATATCATTTGAATTGTTCCAAGATTTAGTTTTTATATAATTTCTTCCGTCAATTGGTATAATATCTACCCCTAATTGCTTTGCTCTAGTTGCCAAATTTTTATCCTCTACCAAATCATTTTTTACAGATGCATGACCACCTATTTCATAATAAGTATAAGGAGATATGGACCAACAACAGCCAAACATTAGCCCATAATCTTCTTTTTTATTAACAGTCTTATCATACCCAAAATATCCAAGAAGAATAGCCGATAAAAATGATTGAGACACCTTAGATATGAAATTATCACATTCAAAATAAGGTAAAAAAGTATATAATTGACCTTCTTTAATGTTTGATGATATATCAACAATTTTTTGCATATCTCCTTTCACATCAGCATCTAAAAATAAAACAGCTTCTTTAAAATCAACATATTTCATTCCTTCAAATAATACAAACGATTTAGGAACCCAATCATTACTAACATTTCTTATATTTATTAAGTGTATTCTCTTATCAATATTTATAAATTCTTTGACTATTTTTTCAGTATTATCGGTACTTCTGTCATTTACAATTATGATTTTGTTCAATTTATTGTTAACCTTTATTAGGTTTTCAAGTAATTTACCAATATTATTCTCTTCATTCCTCGCAGGTATAATAATAGTTACTTTTTTATTTCCAAAACCTTTTATTACTTTAAAGGAATTCATACTTTTTATTAATGATCTTATACCATAAAGTATTATCATAGTTATACCGAGCAACATTATTATTAACAAATCATTTATTAATATCATTTTTCCTCAACAATTTAAATATATAATGTATTATTAAAGCATATTGTATGTATTTGATCTTCTCCTGCCATGAAAGGTTTCCGAGGTCTTGAGAGTTACACTATTTTTCTGGTCAACTCTCTTATACCCTTTTGTATTGCAGAAGTAAGAATAGATAAAGTTTTCATTCTTTATAATTAACTAGAGATTAGTATAACTCATCATGTTTGAAATATTAGTTAAGAGTATTGAGTACCCAATGTTTCAGTGATGCTCAACATGTTAGCAGCTATCCCATTGTTTTAATTAGGTTAATTTAAATTTATCCCTACTTGAAAGGCAATGGTTTGTTGCTATTTTATTATAATAAAATATATTCTATGAATTATAAAGATTATTAAATAGAAACCGCACTATTTAGTTGGTAGATTAAATATGGCCAAAGAACAAAAAACTAAAGAGCATAAATATAAAGTTACAATACAATGGTTTAAAAGAGATATGATTGATTTAAACGACGTATCTTTTCAAATATATAAGTTGATTAGCAAAGAAGAAAACGAAGGAAAAGGAGATCCTTTAAATGTACTATATAAATTAGCTGAAGAAGAAAAAAATAAAAAAAATAAAGGAGACTTCTTTATAATAACTATCGAGTCCATAGAAACAAAGTACGTTATTGCAGACGGTATAAAGGATAGAAATACAAGGCTCCTTTATAATATCCCAACAAGGTTAAATAAAGTAGGCTTAATAACCAAAGATAAACTAAAACTAGGCCCAGAAGGCTATTTTATTTTAAAAAATAATGATATAAAATGGATAGATATAAATGAAGAATTATATGTTTATGATGGTCCTTTAAAGTCTAATGAAGATATTGAGTTAATTATTTTTGACACAGATAAAGATAGGAGAGTTATAAAAACTCAACATCTTTCGACGATGAAGCTATCCTTTCAGACTCCTGAACAACAGAATCAATCAGCTCTTGATAATGCGAACGCATCAGATGCAGATAATAACCTTTCTTAGTAAAAGGTCCTTTATTGCAAAAATAGCAAAAAAGAACCCCGTCTTTAGTTGTATGTAAGTTAGAGCCAACTTTTTTAATTGCTTCTATTACATGGGATGCTAATATTGATGTACTAAAATCTTCAGCTTTTTCTAAATCACTTGCTATTCTTGCTACATTATCTGCAATTGTGGATTCAAAAATTTTTTTCCTTGACAAATGCCATTCCCTTTTTAATTTATTGCTAGAGCCTATTAAAATTTACTTAAATCATAAATAAACTTACTTTTTAAATAATTCTTTATAAAAATTTGAGGCCAATTTTCTACCTTCTTTACTTAAATCATAATATATACCTTGAGGTCTATGCTTCATCTCTTTTGATTTAACTTTGAGCCAAGGTTTTATCGATGATGTTACTTTCATTTTTAAATCTCCTTTATAAACTACTAATAAACCTTCATCCTTTAACGCTTTGCAATATTTATCTATCTCATCCGGATCATATTTAGCTACATATCCATAATTGCCTAATAATCTATGAGCCATTAACCAAGGGTTGTCTGGACCAAATTTATATATATGAACTAAAATATATTTTTCTATGGTATTAAGCTTCCTCATTTTTATCCATGCAACAATGTACTATAAACTTATTTAAAAATTTATCCCTATTTCAATTTTTTAAAAATAAAATCTTATATTCTTATTTAAGGATTTATCCTTTGGAGGAGTTATTAATTTCTACCTTTGACCTCTTTCCTACATAAAGGGTCCCTTGAGGTCTAGAGGGTTAGCCTTTTTATTGCTACCTTCTTATACCATATGGTATTGTGGGGGTAAAGTCAACTATTACTACTCATCTTATTAGAGTTAACCAGAAGATACTATACTCTCATCAGCAATGTTAATTGTTGTAAAGACGTACCTCATATTTCAGTTACGCTTATCCTATTGGCAGCTAGCATTAATTTTTTGAAAAAGCAAAGTTTGAACTTTGCTCTGCATTGAAAGGCTAGGTTTATTATTTCTAGTTATCATCAAATATTTAAGGTCTTAAATGACATTTTTAAAAAGGTGATTTACAATGAAAGGTCTACTTATTGAAGGTAAGGAAATTGAGACCGAAAACAAGGTAAAAATTAGATCTCCATCAAATCCCGATTATATTATTGATGAAGTAAATTTTGCTGATAAAGAATTGACAAAAAAGGCTATTGATATAGCTTTAGTAGGATTTTATAAGCTTACTAATATTTCATTAAAAGAAAGGGCAAAAATAATTAAGAAAGCATCAACTATAATGGAAGAAAGAAAAGAAAATTTATCTAAGTTGCTTTCATTAGAAAGTGGAAAACCTTTAAAAGATTCTAGAGTAGAAATGTTAAGAGCAATTCAATTGTTTAATATAGCAGCTGAGGAAGCAAGATTAATTCTTGAAGGAAAATATCATAGAGTTGATGCGTATGAATATCCTCCAGGTAATGAAAGTAGGGTTGTTATAGAAACAAGAGAACCAATAGGAGTTGTAGCTGCTATTTTGCCATTTAATTTTCCGGCGAATTCATTTGCTCACAAGGTTGCCCCTAATATAATGGCTGGAAATTCTGTTATAGTAAAACCTTCTCCATATACTCCTTTAACGGCTTTGGAATTAGGCAAAATTCTTTATGAATCTGGGCTACCTTATGAATCTTTAAGTGTTTTGCCAGGCGATATTGATGTGGGAGACGAGTTAGTAACCAATAAAAAGGTTTCAGGCATAACATTTACTGGCTCAACGAATACTGGTATTAATATAGCCAGCAAGGCCGTTCAATCCGCAAAAAAGCTTATGATAGAGATGGGTGGATCAGACCCAATAATAGTTTTAGATGATGCTAATCTAGATGCCGCAATTAATGTTTCAGTTAGAGCAAGATATGAATATGCTGGACAAAACTGCAATGCAGGTAAAAGAATTTTAGTTCATGAAAAAATTTATGAAAAATTCGTTAATCAATTTGTTGATAGGGCTAAAAAACTTGTTGTGGGAGATCCTTTAGATGACAGCTCTGATTTAGGGCCCTTAATATCAAAAGAAGCTTTAGAAAGAATGGACTATTATGTAAATGATGCTATAAATAATGGGGGTAAAATAGATTTAGGCGGCAACAAATTAAATTTAAAGGGTTACTTCTACTCTCCAACAGTAATTAGCGAGGCAAATACTAATATGAAGTTATCTAAGGAGGAAGTTTTTGGACCAATCGCTCCAATATTTGAATTTAGTGACGATAATGAAGCCCTAGAAATTGCAAACTCATCTCCATTTGGTCTACAAGCGTCTATTTTTACAAATGATTTGAAAAGGGGTTTACGTCTAGCTAAAGGCTTAAAAGCAGGAGGGGTTATGATAAATGATTCCCCAAGGTTAAGATGGGATGCATTGCCCTTTGGCGGAGTAAAGCTGAGTGGGATAGGAGCAAGAGAGGGAGTAAGATCTACTATAGAAGGTATGACAGAGATTAAATTAATCTCAATTAATATTTCATAATTTTACACTTAAATATTAACAGCTAAATCCTTCTTTTAATGCTCCATTTTAATACATTAAACATTGTAGTTAACCCCATGTAATGCTTAGTAGGATTACATTTTCCTTTTTTAATAGAATCTAATATATTATATAATTCACACTCATCAGCTAGTATTTCTGTTGGTGATGTTCCCAGTTCTTGCAATATGTGAGCATCGCTTCCACTAGTTTTCGGTTTTGAATATTTTTCTGCCAATTTCATAGCTGGATTATTTAAGAATGGTATACCTCTCGGATTCCAAACTTCAATTGCGTCGAAATCATTTAGATTGTTTTTCAGATATTTGCCAACACTTTTTCTACCTATATGAAACGGATGGGCAGCTATTGTTATACAATTATTTGATATAGCCCAGTCATGAAGCTCGCTAGGAAATTTTGGAGGCTCTTCATAAGGAATTTTTTCGCATAAAACTAGAACGTCTCCTTTAATTGTTCTTACTTCATTCGCTGGAATTACTGTTATATTCAAATCTTGTTTTTTAGCCGATTCTATAGCAATGGCAGATCCTCTAAATGTATTATGATCAGAAACGGCTATTGCTGAAAGTCCTAAATATACTGCTCTTAAAACTATCTCCTCTGGACTTGACTTTCCATCACTAACTGTACTATGCGAATGAAGCTCAGCTAAACATTGCATTTTTTGCCCCATATTTATTTTATGCTAAGAGACTTATTTTATCTTTAATAGAATATATAATTATTACAAACTAACAAATAAGGCTAATGCTATGATCTAGTTAAATTTATTTACTTTAATATAACATTGTTATATATGTGATGTAAAGCAGTTGCTGAGCTAATGCTATGATGAAGGAAACCGATTACTGATCAACAGGTATAATCAATAAACTATGCCGTTTATCTTACACTATCTATAACCCAATAAATTTCTTCCTTATAGAGACCCAATTTTTTCATAAGCAGTTAAATATGGTCAAAAATAACTTTTTTAATTATCTAATATATTTAAAAATTAATTTAAATGCATTAAAAATTAATAATGTTTACTATAATAAACATCCAATAGAAAAGTTAATATTATATACTAGCTAATTTATATGTATTTAAATGGTGACACAAATGTCGATCAATCCGCCTGTATTAGATATGCAACCAAATATTTATCTTATAGAAGGAGAAAGCGCTTTTAGTTATCTTCCTATAATAAGAAAATTGCAAAATCAAGGAAAAAAAGTTATAAGTTTTGGTATTGGGCAGCCAGATTTTCCTACACCGGACCATATAAAAAATGCCGCAAAAGCAGCTTTGGACGATAATTTTACTGGATATACAGAGACTCAAGGTATTCCTGAATTAAGAGAAGCAATTGCTAACTATTTAAACACAAGATATCAATCTGATGTAAAGAGCGAAGAAATCATTGTAACTACTGGCACGAAAACAGCTATATTTATGGCTGCCTCATCGTATATAAGACAGAACGATGAGGCAATAATTATTGAACCAAGCTATTATGCATATGCTCAAGTAGTAAAATTATTTGGTGGTATACCTAAATTTGTTTCTCTTGATTTCGATCCTAAAAAGGGATTTAGTTTAAACGTAGAAAAAATTGAGTCCCAAATAACTAATAGAACAAGGATGATATTTATAAATAACCCTCATAATCCTACTGGAGCAGTGTATTCTAAGAGACAACTTGACCAATTAGTTGATCTAGCCAAAAAGAAAAACATTATTATTGTAGCAGATGAAATATATGATAATTTTGTATATAGTGGAAACTTCAAGAGCTTAATAGAATACCCTGATTGGAGGGATAATTTAATTTATATAAATGGTTTTTCAAAAACATTTTCTATGACAGGTTGGAGACTTGGTTATATAGTTGCACGCAGAGAAACTATACCAAGATTTAATGATTTGGCAGTATCTTTATATAGCTGTGCCACATCATTTGTACAAAAAGCTGGTGTAATCGCTCTAAAAGGTGATTGGTCACCAGTCAAAAACATGGTGAATGAATTCAGTAGAAGGGCTAAAGTATTGTATGATATACTGAAAAAAGCACAAGGTTTTGAACCATATATGCCTGAAGGGGCATTTTACATGTTTCCAAGAATATCATCAATATTAAACAAAACTAATCTCAGTGTAAAAGCGTTTGTAAATGATCTTTTAGAAAAAACTGGTGTACTCGTTTTACCAGGCGATACTTTCCCAGATAAAGCAGGTAGGGAGTTTGTAAGGTTTAGCTATGCTACAGATATGGAATCTATAAAAGAGGGAGCGCAAAGAATAGTTGAATATACTGAAAAAGTATTTAGTAATCAATAATAAAATTTTCTTCTTCTTTGGTGAATATAGTGAACATTGGAATAATAACAGATTTTGGTAACAATTTCTATGTTGGCATAATGAAAGGCATAATAAAATCTTTAAGCAATAATGCTAGTATAATTGAAATAGATAACAATGTTCCCAAATTTTCTATAATATCTGGCTCATATATTTTATTTAATTCATATAAATATATGCCTAAGAATTCTATAATACTTTCTGTGGTAGATCCTGGAGTGGGAACAAATAGAAAGGGATTAATAATAAAAACAAAAAACTATTACTTTATAGGACCTGATAATGGACTAATATACGAAAGCGCTTTGGAGGATGGAATAATCTCTATTTATGAAATAATACCGGAAAAACTCAAAGAATATTTAAAAACTTATTTTAATCTTAATATCATTATATCACAGACATTTCATGGTAGGGATATTTTTGCGCCAGCTGCAGCTTTATTATCAATAAATGACGATATAAAATATTATGCAAAACCATTGGAAAATAATGAGATAGTGAAACTCAGACTTTTAGACGCTAGAAAGGAAAATAATAAAATAGAATTGAAAGTTATATATATTGATGATTTTGGTAATATAGTCTTAAGCTCTATGTTTGATGACTTAGATCTAAAAAAATATAAGACTAAAATAATAAAAGATAACGTCATAACAGATATAAATATAGGTAAAAAATTTGCCGACGTGAATGAAGGTCAACTATTATTATATAAAAATAGTTTTGGATTTGCTGAAATAGCAGTAAATAAAGGAAATGCATCAAGCTTACTCAATTTAAAAGTTGGAGATAAATTATCTATTTCCTATTAATACAGATATTATCGAATATTTCAATTATATTTTTACATCTTTTTTTAAATCTTAAGGGGTCAAGAAATTCAGGTTGTTCTAATTCTCCTTCTATGATCTTTACTAAAACTTCAGAAAGCCCAGCAGAAAGAGTTAAGCCCGCACCATTTAATCCGCTTAGCGCATAATTATTATTGCTAATTTTTCCCACAATAGGATATCCATCACATGTTGTTAAACAAGGTGCAGACCAAGAACTAATCGGATACATGTGAAATGCCTCCTTGTATTTTTTTGCCAACTTACTTAGTATGCTATAAACTTCGCTATTATCAGTTAAAAATCCGTCTTCTGGGTTATTTATCAATACCCTTTTTCCATTACCAATTATTGCTCTATGAGAAGATTCTGGAACATAATAAAATTCCATTATATCATCTTCAATAATTTTGTTTATTTGTTTACCTTCAACACTGTATGCCTGACATTTGTATTTTATTAACCCATTTAATTTTAAATCGTTTTCAATCCAGGGACCATTAGTATAAATAACTATATCATATTTTTTATTATTGTCATTATTAAGTATTCTTCCTCCATTATTCACTATGCTTCTAGATAACTCATTAATTGCTTTGCCTATATCTACAGTTGGTTGAGAAATAAGCAATCCATTGCTATCCAATAAAAATCCGTCTACTTCGTTCTCTTCAATAATTTCGGCTTTAAAACCCTTATTATTTAAATATCTCAATATATTAAGTGCGCATTGATATTCTTCATTTCTTGGTATCCATATTGAATCATACCAATGTAGTATGTTATTTCCTAAAGAATTATACAACTCTACTGATCTTAGAGATATATTTAAGATATTTTCAGGTAACTGAAATGATAATATTCCTGCAGCCTTACTAGATGCGCCGTAGCCTATATAATTTGTTTCTATTAAATCTACATCATACCCTCTCTTTAACAATAGCAATGCGCTCCAAAGCCCTGAAAATCCTCCACCTATTATTTTAACCGACTTCATTTTTCCCCTTCAACATTATTTTTATTTAGATTAATTTATTTCTTTATGCTTTAATAATTATGTTAATTATACTTTAACGATATTAATAAAATTGTTCCAAAAATGCTTTGATATCAATTATTCTTTGCTAAACTTAAATAAATTTCAATAGATTTTTTTACTATTTCACATAATGTTTTTTCTTTAAGATTACCTTCAATAAAATTATTAATTATTTTATTTCCATGCTTTATAATAATAGCTATTGTTGGAGAAGCTTTAATATTAAAAAAGAGAAAAGCTCTTTTTGCACAGGACGAATCGCAGTTTTCAGTAAACCAATTACATAATGAAACGTAGAAATATAAATTATCTTTTTTAGAAATTTTTTCTTCAACAAAAGGATACCAAACTAAATTAAACAATCTACATGCTGGGCAAAAATTATTGCTAAAATATATAAAACTTACACCTTCAAAAAATAGTTTAAAATTAATTTCATCACAAGTTAGAGAAACCCAATTATGTGTAATATAATCAAAAAAATAAAAACCGTTTGATTTAAGGGGTGTGTTTTTACTTGCCTCCATATTTATCACTAGTATATCATCCATAAAATGGAGACCACTTCATCCATCCAGCAGTATGCTCAAATGAGGCAGAAATTCCAATATATAATGCTAATATACCAGCTAGTATTAATAATAACAAAGCTATGTAGCTCCAATACTTTTTTGCTTTTGTTTGTAATATTGGACTCAATAAGCCATTTAATCCAATTAATAAATACATTGCACCTGCAGCTGTAGGAGAATTAGTTAGCCCAAAATGAAGGATAACCGAACCATATACAATAATTGGGATTGATAATATAGAAATTCCTGCTAAAACCCCATGAATTGGAACCTTATATATATTTACAAAACCAAGAGCTAGTAATGCTATTCCATATAGGCTCCATGGATCAGTTAAAACCAAGTTATATGATGAAGGTAAAGGCCATACAAAGGTTCCCCATAGACCAGTTGCTAATACATAAATACCTAAAGCTAAAAACAAGAATCCGAAGCCTTTATTAATTTCAATTAGTTTTTGTTGGTCATAGTTTATTGTAAAGTTTAATAATACCCAATAAGCTATTAAGAAAAGACCTCCACCTAACAACATTAATTCTATATCCAGTATGTCAATAAAGAGCATTATCTCACCAAACAATATTTTGTTATGTAGAGAATTAATATTTTCTATATGAAGAGATTAATATTATTTATAAAGAGAATATTTAAATACTAGAACTTTTATTTATCTTTTTTAATTTTAAAAAGCTATGAAATGTGGTTATCCTTTTTAATCTCATTAATATATTCTAATAAATAATTTAGAGTATTGTAATCATAAACTGATAATTGATCTTCAAGTAATGGCAGCTCTACAGAAAAAATATAATTTGTTAATTGAATCACTTCCTGAGTTTTAATTGTCCATGGTTTTCCATTAGATGTTAAAAGTTCTATAGCTTTTCTGTATCTATTTCCATCAATAACCATGGCCTCACCAGGTGTTACGACTATAGCTATGTCGACAATACTAGAAAGTAATGTAGGAGCTGCAACGTTAGAATTAGACTCTATTACAACTATTTCATGCCTTCCTTCAAGGTAGCTTAAACACTTGTCTATTTCTTTTGATACTCCTCCACTAATAATATTTAAGATATATTCATCATCTACTTTTGCAATGTTATCTAATAGAGAAATTAGATCTAATAACTCGTATTCTACACTTTTTGATATCCTATCCATAACATTCATATTTACCAAGTGTATGTTATGTAATGAACTATTTGGGCACATTGTTAACCTTGAAATTGCCAATCTCATATTAGGCATATAAAGTGCGTTGTTAAAAATATTTAGATTTCTCAATTTTTCAGGTAAAATTGGTACCAATAGGCCTCCGAAAGGATTTATAATGTTTATAGGTTCTTTTTCTTTGGAAAATTTATAAAGAATTGCTGAATCGTTAGTCACAACCATCTTGTATTTCTTAGATTCCGAAAGAGCTTCAGGATGTTGCCACAATTCAGTAGCACCCAATGGCTTAAAGCCTATTGCATCGAATCCTTGATTTATTAAAAAATTTATCAAACTTGAGGCTAGCACTGTTTTACCTGAGTTTTCTTCCAATAAACCCGAAACTAATATCTTCATTCCTACCCTTGTTTTATAGTTTTTACTCCAGACTTAATTTCTTACATTTGTTTCATTAAAATTTGGTAAGAATTAAAAATCTGCATTCATATATTATAATTAAGGCGATGAAGATAGTTGTGCCCGAATGAAGCTAAAAGCGATGATAATCTCTGGGGTATCGGAGCCTTTTCTTTATTGAATAACATACCTTTAGAAAAAGGTATTTATTTAATAATCTATAAAGTTATTAGAGATTTCAATTGCATTATAAATAATAAATTCTATGTCTTTAATAGAGGGTATTTAATTTATATAGGTTCTGCAGGGAATGGATTAAGAAATAGGTTGAAAAGGCACATAAATAAAGAAGGAAAATTAAGGTGGCACATAGATTATATATCTCATAGAGAGGAAACAGAAGTAGTAGCGTTATTTTATAGAGAAGGGGATTTTGGAGTAAAATTCGAAGATGAGTTAAGCCATTACTTTTATTCAAAAATAAAACATATAGATCGTTTAGGGTCTACGGACTCAATGATGCCCCACCTTTATTACAGTAAAGAACTTGACATAATATTAGATATTTTAGGAAAATTAAACGGAAAAATTATTATATTTTCAAAAATTTTTGAAAAAACTTAATACAAAAATAATTAAAAAATATATTATTCACGTTTTGCAATCACAATATAGGGGTATAAGTGAAAAAAATAAAATTGGTTGTTTTCGATGTAGATGGCGTCTTAACAAAAGAAAAAAGCAGTTGGGAATTTGTACACAAATATTTTAATGTTGAAGATAAGGCAAAAATACATTTTAAAAATTTTCAAGAAGGAAAAATAAATTATTTAGAGTGGATGAAGCTTGATACAAGCCTTTGGATAGAAAAAAGCAATGGAAAGCTCAAGAGAGATAAATTAATTGAAATACTAAATAAAATAGAAATCAGGCCTGAGGCAAAAGAAGTTTCCATTTGTTTGCATAAAAATAAAAAACTTATTGCTCTTATAAGTGGTGGAATAGATCTGTTAGTTTCAAGAGTTAGTGAAATAGTAGGTGCAGATTATTGGTTTTCAAACGAGCTAGAATTTGATAAATATGGTTATTTATTACCTGGTGGATATCCTTTAGTAGGCACAAATAAAGTTAAGCCATTAAAAATTATTCTTTTATCAGAAAATATTAATCCAGATGAAACAATATATGTTGGAGATTCTATATGGGATGTCTCAGCAATGAAATATGTTGGATACCCTATACAATTTGGATATGATGAGTACCTATCTAAAATAGCCAAATATAAAATAAATAATTTAAAAGAAATATGTAATTTAATTTATGAAATTGAGAAATTATGATTGTTTGATAAAGCAAATGACAAACCTCGCCCCTTCTAGGGGCGGGGTAAAATTTTTTAAATCAAAAATACTATTTCTATTTGAGATGCCTTTAAATGCCTTCGTCTGGTCAACTCTTAAAACATGAGGAGCGGGAGCCGATTTCTCCCGCAATACCAGATGAAGGTATTTACGAAGTTAATTATACAAATAAGAGAACAAATGTAGTCCGCATTCTTCCAAATGGTTTTCAGAAAAGGAAGCTCAGAAGGCTAGCTAATATCTCAGCAAAGCTTTTCAACGAGTTAAACTATGAGAGGAGGCAACAGTTTTTTCACGATTAACATTGCACAAGAAAAAGGAAACAAATTTACAGTAAACATGTGGTCTTATCGTAAATTAATGATGGCAATTGAACTTAAAGCACAAGAATATAGCATTAAAGTATATGAAGTTATAGAATATAATACCTCAAAGTATTGTGCTTATCATAATGTAGAAGTTAAAAGAGAACCAAGGGGAGTCATTAGTTGTCCATTAAAACATAAACTTCATTCTGATTTAAACGAGGCTTTAAACATATTAAAGAAAACAACAGGTAAAGTCTTATCATCAATAAAGAAACCCCTATCTTTTATTGTAGAACATAATAGAGTAGCACCCGTAAAAGGGGTGTAACCCTTAAGACCTCAGGAAACTCGCCCTTCAGGGCGGGGAGGAGGTCAGATAACCAATTATTACATCAGTGTACTCTGATGTTGATATTGGTGTAACTCCAGGCATTTCTCTTGCAAGATCATATGTTACTTGTTTATTCTTTATAGCACTTCTTATAGCATTTTCTATTAATTCCTTTACTTCTCTCCATCCCATGTAATCTCCTATTAAAACAGCAGCGCTGAGTATTTCAGCTGTTGGATTTATAACATTTTTACCTGCATATTTAGGAGCTGTTCCATGAACAGGTTCTGCAACAGCTATGCCATCTCCCATATCCATTCCTGCTGCCATGCCTATGCCTCCAACTAAAGCATTAGCTTCATCGCTTATGTAATCTCCATTTAAGTTCGGAGCAACTATAATGTTATATTCACCCGGTCTGGTTATGATCTGTTGCAACATGTTATCTGCTATTCTATCATTAACAACTATTTTATCTTCTGGAGTTTTACCTCCAAATTTAGTATTTATTTCATCTTCTGTCACAACATAGTCTCTGAATTCTTTTACTGCAACCTCATAAGCCCATTCTCTAAATGCACCTTCAGTATATTTTTGTATGTTACCCTTGTGCTGTATAGTAACATGTTTAATGTTATTTCTTAAAGCCCATTCCATAGCTCTTCTCATTAATCTTTGCGTACCGAATTTTGATATAGGCTTTATACCAATTCCTGCATCTGGTCTTAATTCAATTTTCAGCTCTTTCTTGAAGAATTCTCTAATTTTATTTGCTTCTTGAGAATCCCATGGGAATTCTATTCCCATATAAACATCTTCAGTATTTTCCCTAAATATAACCCAATCAATCTTTTCTGGGTGACAGTGAGGCGCTGGTTGTCCATACCACTTTACTGGCCTTATATTTGCATACAAATCTAATGCAATTCTTATTGATACATTTAAACTTCTGAAACCACTACCGACAGGCGTTGTCAAAGGACCCTTTAAATTAATTCTGGCCCTCTTAAATGCCTCTAATGTAGCTTCTGGCAACAAATTACCGCATTCTTTTTGAGCTTCTTCTCCTGCAGCTACCTGCCACCAAGTAATTTTTCTCTTACTTCCATATGCTTTGTTAACTGCTGCATCGACTATCTTTATTGCACTGTCAACTATTTCAGGTCCAATACCGTCTCCTTTAAAAAATGCAACTATAGGATTATCAGGTACAATTAATTTACCATTCTCATATTTAGCAAACTTGCCCTCTGAGGGTGGTTTTAATTCATCAGCTTTACACGGAATTTTTCCCATCCAACTCACCTATTAAATATGCATATATATGGAGTATAAATTTATTAATTTTGGCCAGATTAAAAACAATCTAATTGATATATTTTAAACATAAAATTTAAATATTAAAAAACTTTAAAATTATTTAATAGATAAAGATGCATTCTATAAATAATGTATAAATTTTAAATTATTTTTCCTGTATACTAAAAATAGGTTTCATTATTTTATAGCCTGCATTAATAATATTTAATAATTATAAATAATCGCTTTAAAATTATTTAAATAGGGTTTTTTCACTATACCTTTTTCTGTTATAATCCCGTGAATTAGTTCTGGAGGAGTTATATCAAAAGCAGGATTAAATGCGTTAGTACCTTCAACAGCTATTGTTAGTTGACCCATAATATTTACAACTTCGCTTGGCGACCTTTCCTCTATAACAATGTCATTTGGATTTTCTGTAGGCTGAACAGTACTAGTTGGAGCTGCTACATAGAAGGGTTTATTATGATAGTTAGCTGCTAAGGCTAAATTAAATGTACCTATTTTGTTTGCGACATGTCCAGTTAAAGTAATTCTATCAGCTCCTACTATGGCCAAATCAGCCATATTTTTATTGAATAATAAACCTGATGCTCCGTCAACAACCAATGTAGATGGTATTCCTTCTTTTTTTAATTCCCATATAGTCAATCTTGCCCCTTGAAGCAATGGTCTCGTCTCATCAGCATATACATGTATATTTTTACCTTCATAAAATGCATACCTTATAACTCCTAAAGCAGTGCCAAAGCCTGCTGTTGCAAGTGCACCTGTATTACAATGGGTGATTATTCTTGAATTATTTTCTATAACTTTTGAACCATGTTTACCCATTTCAACGTTATTTTTTATATCTTCAATATAAATTTTGTGCGCCTCTTTTAATGCTTCCTCTTTCATAAATTCTACATCTTCTTTTTCAGAACTTTTTAAAATTATATTCCATATTCTATTTAAAGCCCAAAATAGATTATATGCTGTTGGCCTTGTTGAAGCTAAAACATTATAAGCCTCTTTTGCATAATTTAACAAATCTTTTGGTTTGGTTGCATTACTATACTTTAATGCCATTGACAATCCATACGCAGCTGAAACACCAATAGCTGGTGCACCCCTTATTTCCATTTCTTTTATAGCTTGAGCTACTCTTCTAAAATCCTTTGTATTTCTATAAACTTCTTTCCATGGCAATAGCCTTGTATCGATCCACAAAAATTCGTTTTTATCGAAATCCCAATAAAGAGGCTTAATTTTCAAATATTGCTCTAATTTATCTAATTCTTTTCTTATATCCTCCATATTTTCACCTTATATTTTATTTCTGTATATTTACACATTTTTAAACTCTAATTATTTAAATCTGATTAATATGTATAACTTGGAAAAAGAAAAGTATTTTAAAATTATTTTTAAACTAATATTGGGTGTATTAAGTGAGTCTTAAAGAAGAGATAATAAGATGGCTTAAAGAAGAAAATCTTGAAATTTCAGATATTCCAGTTCCAAAAGAAGCACCAATAGAATGGGCTATAAATGCCATGGTAGCTGCTCCATTTAGAGTATCGATTTCTATACAAAAACCTAAAGGAAAAACTGAAAAACTTGCATGCACTATGGGTGTTAAAATAGCTGAGCAACATAAGGATAAGATAGCTAAATTATCAGAGCAAGAAAAAGCATCGATGATAGGAGAGCTCTTAAAGAATTTATACCTAATGTGCCCAAGCTGTATAATAATTGTACAGCCTGATTTAATTAATCCAGATAATATAATAATAACAAAAATTATATATAGTGATAAAATAAATGCAAGTGAAGTAACTGATTCTGTTAGGATGCTTACAAATTCATACGGCTTAATCGTAACACATTTTACAGTTAAATTGGGAGGATCTTTTAAACAAGGGGAACAAACAACAATGCACATATGAAAGAGTGATAAATTTGACTGAACTTCATCCTGCAGGAATTCTCGCAAAATCAGATTGCTTCTATATTGCAGCACCAATAATAGATGCACCTTGGGAAGTAAATAAAAATGTTGAAATGACTATTTCAGATATTATTAATAATTTAAAGATTTGGGATATTAATAATTATAATTTAAATAAGATTGAAAAAGCCTTATGGTTTGCCACTGTTTATGGAGGTCTTGTGCTAATATACACTTGCGATCCTGTAGTCCCAATAAGTAGGCTGCATATAGATTCAGGCTTATCCTTTGTCAAAGAAGAAAATCATAAACCTAAAGAAATGAAAGACTTAGACTTAATTAAAGCTTGGGCTTTTATCTTTAACGGCAATGAAATAGAAGGACTTAACATGTTATCGGGGAGCTTGATTTACCCGGAAAATTTCAGTTGGAGCGTAGGAGGAAAATACAAAATAGCGGTAAGAGGAATAAAATATTGATTTCCTTTATTTCATAAGATATGCTTTATAGATTATTTTCTATACAATATTTCCTTATTTTAGATATATTAATATAGAAATTTTTCATGATCAAATTAGCTATATATTTTCCATAATCAGTTAAAACTATTCTATCATTTTCATATTTAATTGCATTTATAAAAGCTAGCAATGATAATTCGTTTTTCATATAATTTTCTATATCAATATTAAATAATTTTTCAAAAATTTTCTTATCAATAATAAGAGAATAAAATTTATAAATGAACTCAAGATATACTTGTTCCCTTAAAGACAATTTTTTGCTTAGCACAACTGGCATATTACCTTCACATACCATTTTTTCATATTTATTGATATTAAATGAATTAACATAATATTTTCCATTTATATAACTCATTGCTCCAGTCCCGACACCAACAAAAAAAGGATAATCAACTATGTATTCATCAGTTATTGAATTTTGATTCCTTGTAAAAGTCCATGCATTAGACTGAATAAAATCTGAATTTTGAAAACTCTTTAAAATATAATAATAAAATGGTTTTTCATTATTTTCACTTGGTTCTTTAAATAAATCACTATTCCTTATAGAAGGCATTATAGGATAAAACGTTATTTGATTTGCCTTAGATTCCTTGGCTTTATTAATTTCATAACTTAAATCTTTAATAGTTTGATAAGGTAAATTAAATAAGATATCAACATTTAGTGTATTTATAGATGAAGCAATTTCTATTTTATTCATAATTTCCTCATAATCTAATTGAGGCCTTCCTATTTCCTTTTGAGTTGTAGATTGGAAAGATTCTATGCCTAAAGAAAGCCTTGTTACACCAATACTTTTAAGCAATTTTATTTTTTCTTCATTTATATCATATATGGATCCTTCTATTGATATATCTTTTATATTAAAATATTGTTTTATATAATCAATTAAATCACTAATTTCATAAACTGTTAAAGTAGGTGTACCGCCGCCAATATATATTGAATCAAAATTATAATTGTTTTCGATATAATCCGTTATTTCTTTCTTTAAAGAAATAAAATAATCCTTCACTAAGTTTTTTCTGTATAATATGCTATGAAAAATACAGAAAGGACATAAGGAAGTGCAAAAAGGAACGTGTATATATAAAGCTTTGCAATCTTCACACTGTTCAGGTTTTCCACTTGAATTATTATTTAAATGCCAATCATAGCTATTAAAAACATATTTTAATATACTTTCAATTATCAAATTTATCCCAAATTAATATATAAAAAACAAAACATATAAAGATATTATTGAAAAGAAATATATATTCTATTAACTTAACTAAACATTTTTTCAATAATTATCTTTCATGAAAATTGGTCTAAAAATAATAGAAGCATTACTACTTAAGGTTTTTGGACTACTAAATAAAAGTGGGGCACTACTATGGGAAATATATTAAGTTTTCAACTCCTAGATGTTAGTTACGAAATAATTAACAATTCACCTATCATTAATCTATGGGGAAGAGATGCAAATAATAAAAAAATACTGTTAATAGATACAACATTTAGACCTTACTTTTATTTATTGCAAGATAAAGATTCTGATCCAGAAAAAATTAAAGAGGAAATACTTAGCAAATCAAAGGTAAAAAGCCCTATAATCAACATTGAAGATTTAAAAATGAGCTATATAGGTCGGCCAGCCAAGGCTCTTAAAGTAACAACGATAATACCCGAAAGTGTTAGAGAGTATAGAGAAGTTCTTTCAAATATTGAAGGGATTAAAGACGTATTAGAGGCAGATATAAGGTTTTCATTTAGGTATACACTTGACAAAAATCTTTATCCTATGAGATGGTATAAAGTAGATGCTAGACCTTTAGAGAAAAGAACTGCATATAGGGTTGATGAAATATATGAAATTAATGGAGAAATTACTGAAGATGAAAGCAGAATAAATGTTAACCCCTTAGATGGATTAAAAATAATGGCATTTGACATTGAAGTTTATAACCCTCAAAGAACACCCGATCCTTCTAAGGATCCTATAATTTTAATAAGTATAAAATTTAATGACAATAATGATACACTATTATTAGAAGCAAAAGGCCACGACGATAGTGAGATCATACATAAATTTATAGAATTAATAAGAAAAGAAGATCCAGATATAATTATTGGTTATAATCAAAACAAATTTGATTGGCCGTATTTAATAGAAAGGTCCAAATTATATAAAATAAAATTAGATGTAGGTAGAAAAGTTGATTCTATACCGAATCCAAGTGTATTCGGTCATTATTCAATACAAGGAAGACTTAATGTTGATCTTTACGACTTTGCAGAGGAACTGCAAGAAGTCAAGATAAAATCTCTTGATGAAGTTGCAGATTACTTAGGAGTGAAACCCAAAGACAAAAGGGTAAATATAGACTGGTGGTTAATTGCTCAATACTGGGATGATATAGAAAAAAGAAATATTCTAAAGCAATACTCTGTCGATGATGTGGAGTCAACCCTAGGATTAGCATACAAATTTTTGCCTTTTGGTGCCCAGCTCAGTATTATTAGCGGATTACCTATGGATCAGGTTGTTGCAGCAAGCGTGGCATTTAGATTAGAAGCAAGACTTATGAGAGAAGCTAAGAAAAAAGGAGAACTTATGCCAAATAGAATTGAAAGAAATATAGAATCATATATGGGGGCAGTAGTGTTAAAACCAGAACCTGGTATACATGAAAATGTAGCAGTACTTGACTTCGCGAGCATGTATCCAAGTATTATGGTTAAATACAATGTAGGTCCTGACACTCTATTAAATGATAAAGATGAATGTAAAGTCAAAAACAAAGCCCCAGAAGTAAATCATGAATTTTGTGCTGATAACCCAGCTTTCATGAGGTTAGTTTTAGAAAGATTTCTAAAATGGAGAAGTGAAATTAAAAAAATTATGAAGTCATATGAAGAAGGAAGTCCTGAATACAATTTATTAAACGAAAGACAAAAAGCCATCAAGGTGCTAGCTAATGCTAGTTATGGTTATCTAGGATGGGGAGCAGCCAGGTGGTATTGTAGAAGCTGCGCTGAAGCAATAACTGCATGGGGAAGAGACCTTATATCGCAAACAATAAATTTTGCAAGATCAATAGGATTAAAAGTGTATTATGGTGATACTGACAGCATATTCGTTGATAATAATAAAGAAAAAATAGATCAAGTAATAAATTGGATAACCAAAGTATTAGAATTTGACATCAAGGTAGACAAAGTCTATAAAAGAGTTTTCTTCACAGAAGCTAAAAAAAGATACGCTGGATTACTGGAAAATGGTAAAATTGATATAGTTGGATTTGAGGCTGTAAGAGGTGATTGGAGCGAGTTAGCTAAAGAAGTCCAGTCCAACATAGCTGAGCTAATATTAAAAACAGCAAATCCTAAGAAAGCAATAGAATATGTTAAAGCAACAATAGAGAATCTCAAAAATGGAAAAATAGTTCTAGATAAATTAATTATATGGAAAACATTAACTAAAGAAATCGGGCAATATGAAGCCGAAACACCTCATGCATATGCAGCAAAATTAATGGAAAAATATGGTTATAAAGTGGTTGCAGGTAGCAAAATAGGATATGTAATAATAAAAGGTCCTGGATCTATTTCTAAGAAAGCCAGGCCTTATTTTATGGTTAAGGAATCTGATATAGATACTGGATATTATATAGATAAACAAATAATACCTTCTGCATTAAGAATTCTTGGCTATTTCGGAATTACAGAAAAAGATTTAAAAGTTGGGTCAAAACAGCCTTCTCTCTTCGATTTTTTAGACTCAAGTTAAATCGCTAAATGTAGCAAACTTAACATCTCCTCTTTTAGAAGTTATTTTACTACCCATCCTTGCTCCTATTAATAAAACTATTCCTTTATCTCCGGCTAAATCCAGTATCCTTTGAGTAATAATTCCATCAAATATTATTGCATATGCAGAATTCGGTTGGGCTGTATCAAGCCAAGTGAATAAATCCCTTACCTTAATCCTTGTTATTTCCTTCCATTCCCTATCATAAATTACTGCTTCAAGAGTACCTTTAATGTTCTTAATATTATCTATTACCTGTTTTGGTACGACCAATTGAGAGACAGATTCAACTTTTTGTTCTGCTTTTGAAACTTCCTGTAAAACTTGTTGATTTGTACTTTCCTGAGCTAATTCTTCTTTCTTTTCAGCAACTTCCTCTTTCTTTTCTTCAACTTTTTCTTCTGTAACTGTTTGAACTTCAGGCAAGGTTTGTTCGTGAGCAGCCTCTGCCTCTTCTTTTGTTTCCTTTATGCTTAACAATTGCTGCTTAACGGCTTCAGCTGGCATCATTTGAGATAGAGATCTTGCTATTTCTTTTCCTGTTAATTGCTCGACTTCCATCCCTTTTGGCGCTCTAGCAACATAATCAACATGTACTTGATCCAACAAATTTTTAAGTATTAAATCGCCCCCTCTATCTCCATCAACAAATGCTATAACTTTCTTGTTTTTAGCTAGCTCAACTATTGTTTTTGGTACTTTTTCCCTAGCACCCTCTAATGCTACTGTATTAGTGTATCCATACTTCATTAAATTAATTACGTCTGCCCTTCCTTCAACTATTATAATTGTATCAGCTTTTTCTACATCAGGCCCAGCAGGTAACCTTTCTTCTCCTATTTCTATTACCTTTGGTTGTACTTCAGGTTTTTGAGAAATTTGCCTTAAAATTTCCTTTATATCAGGTTCTTGCTCTTTAACTCTTTGCAAAAGCTGTCTAGCCCTTTCTACTATCTTTTGCAATTTCTCTATTCTTAAGTCCTGTATATCATCTATGCTTATCCTTGAATTGTATGGTCCGACTCTGTCTACACTTTCTATCATAGCTGCAAGTAACACTGTTTCAACTCTGTCCAAATTGCTAGGTATTTGTAATATTCCAACAGATTTTGTTCCTTGATATTTCATATCTATATGAACTCTACCAATTTTATCTTTATTTTGCAGCTGTTCTAAGTTGAAATCACTACCTAATAGACCTTCTGTTTGCCCAAAAACAGCTCCAATTACATCATGTTTATCTACTCTACCATCAACCTCAAATGAAGCCTTAATTAAGTACTTCAATTCTTACACCCTATATTGATAGGTATACCAAAAATTGTTTCTACCTGGTATACCTCATTTGTTAGGCTCCCGCCCTTCTCTAATATTGACGTCTTCGTCAGAGCATATAAATTTATTAAAAATTTTAATTAAAAAATTATCTAGTAACGCCCTTAAAAATTTCTTTAGCTAATTCTTTTGTCTCTTCTTTTTCAAATATTTTTCTAACAGGCCCTAGCATTTCTATTAGACTATTTATTGTAGCATTCTTTAAATCCATTGGATGAATCTTCCCACTGACATAAGCTTTCTCTAATTCTTCATAGCTTTCAAAAACGACTGTTCCACCATATTTTTCAGGCCTTTCTAAAACTAACTTAAAGTTTTCCCTTGGAAATAAAAGATATTTATTTATTTCCAATATTGGATTAAACTCTGCTTGCTTAGGAGGACAATAGGCATTATTTATTTTTTCTCTTATATCGTTCTCGCTATCATTTACAAAAATTGCAGTATTTGGTTTTGATTTTGACATTTTATGACTTGCAGCCTGTTCATCTATTTCTCCAAAACTCATCCTTTCTCCTCCATCAAGGCTTGTTAATATAGGTGTGTGTAAAGCGATAGGTTTTTTAACATTTATTTTTTCAGATACTTCTCTAGCTAAAATATGTGCTTTTCTTTGATCTAATCCTCCCAGAGCCAAATCTAAATCCATATAAATTATATCACTCACTTGCATTGCAGGATAAATTAGCTTTGAAGTATCTAAATCTGCTTCATCCATGTTCCTCCCCATAATTGTTAAAGCCCTCTTCATTCTTGCTAAACTTGTCATCTTCATAACTTTGATGACCAAAGCCCAATAATCTTTATCTTGAGCCATTTCTTCTGCATCTACAAATTTAATCTTCTCAATTGGTATATCCAAGGCTTTCATAACTTCTCTAGTTAGCTTAGCAGCTTTCCTAATTAATTCCATATTACCTCCTAGCTTGTCATTTATCATAGCATGCCATGTTGCTTCTAACAAATTGAACTCTACTCCTGCATTTATCAAATCTTTTACTTTGTTCATCCATATTAACCAGCCTAAATGAGCTAAACCACTGGGCTCAAAACCCAAATAACCTTTCATTTTATCTCCATGCTCTAACTTTTCCTTCAATTCTTTTTCAGTTATAATCTCTATCAAATTCTTTTTAATAAGTTCAAATTTCTCATCTGTATCCAAAAATTTTCCCCTCACATCTTGTCAAATCTAATTTTAATGTTTTTAATATAAAAATTTTAAGGTATTTTTGCCCTCTCATACTCAAAACCTGCATTTAATGGCTTTGTGGCATCTATTCCCATCTTTGATGTAAGGCCATCTTTAGAACTTGGATCGAGAGTTGACCCTCTTGCATTATTTATTATAACTAAACCTTTATCAGCCTGAAATCTGGTAGCAATTGCCCATTCAACATCATTAATATCGTATATATTAACATCTGGATCTACAACTACTACATGCTTAAGGCTGGGATGTGCTGAAAAAGCAGCTAAAATTGCATTTTTTGAATCGCCATCATGATTTTTCTCTATAGAAATTATCGCATGCAACCAACCCCCACTGCTTAAAGTTAAATAAACTCCATGAACTTTTGGAACTACCTTTGATACAGCATTATATATGCTGGCTTCTCTGGGAAATCCCATAAGCATTGCATGTTCATAGCCTCCAGGTAAAATAACATGGGTTGTTTCATCTATATTAATATAAACCTTTTCTGCCATCAAAACTGGTTGCTTTCTTATAATATCATAACCTCCCATAGCTTCAACAAAAGGACCCTCATTTACTTGCTTGTCTATTAAGAAACCTTCAATAATTGCTCCTGCACCTAATGGTATAGGATTCTTATGAATGGGAGAATCATATATCTCTAGGTTACCTAATATATTTGCTGCTGCGTTTAATTCGAAATATCCTAGCTGCGGAGAACTTGATGACGCTAAAACTATAGCTGGATGAACCCCAATAATTACAGAAACAGGTAAGCTTTCATTATTTTTCAATGCTTCCTTATATAAGTAATATAGGTGCCTTGGAACTATTCTAACTGCAGCTTCTTTTTCATTTAACATCATAATCCTATGAATACTCGCATTACATATTTTTCTATAACAGGCTATAATTAGTGAACTTGTTAAATAATAACCTCCGTCTTTCTCATAAAATTTAACGAATGGTAAATCCTTCAAGTTTCCTTCCTTTAGCTTTGGCTCTCCCACCTTTATCAATTTCCCTTCTTTTGAAAAAGAATCCAATAATTTATTGTAAGCCTCCTCTAAACTATTTGACGATAGCGATTCTAATACTTTTTTCTTTGAATCTACAACATTACCCGAACTCATTTGATTTATTCCATCTACATTAAATAATTGAATTTTTTCGTTTCCTTGTTTAAACTTTAAGAGCCTGGAAACACCATAATCTCTAGACAATTTTCCACAGTATTCACTGCCTATTTTATCAATAAACTTAGTTAACGATCCATCCAATTTTTACTCCCTCTTAATGCAATAGCCATTGCTGATCTTACATCTTTATCCTTAAATATTTTGAAGATTGGTGTTTTTGGCATAAATTTTGCCACTTCGTCTTCTCTGATCATTTTATAAGGCAAACCATTTTTTATCAAAGAAACTGCAGCTATGTTCCAGCCCTCACCATTACCAAGTATGACTTCCTTGGTTTTGTAAGGTATCTTGCTTAATTGATTTTTAATTACATTCCCTATATCGCTACACTCTATCTTTCCTGAATTTATAATTATTCCATCTCCCATTATTATATATCCACATAGCCTTCCTGAATCTATTCCTATAAGCAAGTGAGAAAAACTTAATTTAGGATATGCGATAGCCTTAAAAAGGGCTATGTCAGAATCATCTTCATAAATAACATTATTTAAATTTTTAATAATATTATAATATATTTCATATTCTGGAGTATTCTTTAATGGAGATATAATAACATCAGGTTTCATATTAGTATAATCATTTAATATTATTATACCTTGTTTTTCAAGAAGTTCTTTTTTGTTCTTTATGGTCTTTATTGCATTATAGTCTGCTCTCAAGCTCACTATTACCTTGACCGAACCTCTCCACCTCAACACACTAAATTATTAAATAATATATGAAGTTAATTAATCTTTATACAAAAATATGTTAAGAATAAAATTTAAGTTTATTAGAAACAAGCTATATTTTAATTAATTATAATTTATAAATAAACTTCAGGATCGCATAAAACATTATTTAAAAATATTAAATTTTTTAATTGTTAAAGGAGGATCAATTGCTATACTTGCTGCACCATATAATACCTGATCATCGCCAAAACTACACATTTTAATTTCTGGTACTCCAAGAGCGCTATATTTGGGTATATATTTCAATAAATATGGTTTAATTAAGTCCTCATTATATAAATAAATACTACCTCCAATATAAATAACTTCAGGATCGTATGCAGCTATTAAAGTTGATATACCTGCTGCATGCACAATATTTATCATATCTACTAATGATTTTGAGAATTCATCTTCTTTCCTAGCAAGATCATAAAGTTTCTCTGGTGTAAGATTGCCATTAATAGCTAAAACATATCCTTGTGTTTTTTCCCCTTTCCATTCTTTCGCTAATTCATAAGCAACTTTAGGTATGTTTTTTCCTCCTGCATATGCTTCCCAATGACCAATTTTACCACATCCGCACAAAAAATTTGAATCGAACTTTACAACAGTGTGGCCAAGTTCATGGGCATTTCCTCTCCTACCAACAACCAAGTTACCATCAACTATAGCTCCTATTCCAATACCAGAACTCATAGTTATATATGCCAAATCATCTTTGTTTTTTGCATCACCAAGAGTCTTTTCAGCCCAAACTGCAGCCATCGCGTCATTTGCTATGTATATTTCTTTTTTAAATTCATTATATAGAGGCTCTTTTAAAGGAATATTTCTAAGTCCAAGATTTGGTGCTAGTTCTATAATACCTTTTTTTAAATCTAATGGACCAATCGAACCGATACCTATTGAATTGAAATCCTTCTCAGGTGATAATTCATAGATCATGTTTATAATAGACTTTGAAAGGGAATTTGGATTATCTTTGGGTGTTTGTGTTTTAAGCTCTTTAATTTTCTTTTCATCCTTAAATAATGCAACTCTTAAGTTTGTAGCTCCTATATCAACAGCTATTATATTCATGTATATCCCTTTTAATATTAAGTTAAATATCTATTATAAATAGATTTGCAAAAATTCTTAAATTATCAGAATTGTTAGTATATTTAATATTTTAATATATACATTTGAAAATTAAAGCTTAAGTATTCGAATAAGAATACATAATTGTAGAAAAGGGCTAGGTGAACCTTATGTCAGAAGAAATGGGAGAATTAGTTTTAATACCCCCATACGTTAAGTATTTAATAGAATTAGCAAAAAAAGACCCGATAAGTTTTTGGGAGAAAATAGCGATAGAAAACATGAAATACATATACTGGAAAAAACCATGGGATAAAACATTTGAATGGGGAAAAAATGGAGAACCATACAAATGGTTTATAGGAGGTATTACTAATGCTGAGTATAGTCACATTGATTTTCAAATAGAAAAAGGTTATGGAAACAAGGCTGTTTATATATATGAAAATCCAGAAATAGGAATTTCAAAAACTTACACTTTTGCACAATACAAGAATATTGTTGATAAATATGCTTCTGCTATGAGAGGTATGGGAGTTAAAAGAGGCGATAGAGTTCTAACGTATATGCCAACTAGACCAGAATCTGTTGCAACATTACACGCAGCAGCCAGAATTGGGGCTATACATTCAAGTGTTTATGCTGGTTTCACTGCAAAGGCTTTAGCTGATAGAATAGATGGGGTTGAAGCCGAATGGATCTTTGTACAAGATTATAATTTAAGAAGAGGAAAGGTTTCTAACTTAAAACAGGTTGTTGATGATTCATTAAAATTAGTAAAGACCAAAGTTAAAAAAGTTGTTGTATTAAAATCAGGTTACTCAAATCAGGATGTAAATATGGAAAAAGGCAGGGATATTTATTGGGATGAATTTTTAGATTTTTCTAAAAATGGATCTAGTGAAGTAGAATGGATGGAATCTAATGAGCCAGTCTTTATAACGCCTACTTCAGGTACAACAGCAAAACCAAAGCCAGTTGTACATAAACATGGTAGTTTCCAAAACCATGTTGTGACTATGGCCCGTTGGATCTATGATTTAAAGCCTACTGATACTTGGTTTATAACAAGCGATGTTGGATGGCAAGCAGGAATTAGTTATATGGTTTGGGGCGTTCCAATATTTGGTGCACCAAGCATATTATATGATGGTGTCCCAGACTATCCAAAACCAGATATGTGGTGGGATGTTATTGAAAGAAACAAAGTTAATAAGGTATGGTTTTCACCGACAGCTATTAGGCTATTAATGAAATATGGAACAGATTATGCTAAAAAGCACGATTTGTCAAGCTTAGAAGTGATTTTTAGCGCTGGTGAACCTCTAAACCCAACACCATTAAAATGGCTAATGTATGAAGTGCTTGAAAGCAGAGTGCCTGTTATAGATCATTATTGGCAAACAGAAACTGCAGGACCAATAGTTGGAAATACTTATGGCATTAAGATGTTGCCTATAAAAATTGGCAGCGCAGGCATACCATTACCTGGTATTATCGGGGAAGTTGTTGATGAAAATACTGGTAAACCAGTAAAACCTGGTGAAAAAGGTGTTCTAATCATAAGACATCCATTCCCAGGATTTACTTCGGAATTATGGAAAGATCAAGAAAGATATTGGAAGTCCTACTGGGAAGCAAATCCAAACCTAAAAGGAGTAATATATACTGGAGATGCAGCAGTTGTTGATGAACATGGCTATATATGGTTTATGGGAAGAGCTGACGATGTAATAAAGATATCAGCGCATAGAATTGGTACATTTGAGCTTGAAAGCGCATTAGTATCTCATCCTGCTGTTGCCGAAGCAGCTGTAGTTGGCATACCTGATCCGGTTAGAGGAGAAGTTGCTATGGGATTCGTTACATTAAAAGAGGGATATAAACCTAGTGAAGAACTTAAAAAAGAGCTGATTGAGCATGCTAGAAAAACATTTGGGCCTATAGCAGTATTTAAAGGCATAGAGATAGTTAAATCTTTGCCAAAGACAAGAAGCGGCAAAATAATGAGGAGAGTAATAAGAGCTGTTTATTTAGGTCAGTCATTGGGTGACTTATCGGCTTTAGAAGATGAGGCCTCAATTGAAGAAATTAAAAGAGCTATTGAAGAATTTAAAAAAGAAATAAAGTGATAAAAAAGAAAATAAAAAAACTCACCTTTCGAGTTGGGTAAGAGAAAAGTTTTTTTAAGCTAGCAAATAGGGATAATTACCCAAATAAAAGGTATACTTCTACTACAAATAACATTGTTAAAAGGATTGTACAGCAATTTTCCTAAAAGATATAGGGAATTCTGTTCACATATTGCTACGTCAATAATGAAATGCATTAAAATTTTGGTTTACATCAATATAAATTTAAAATATATAAATGTTATAGTTTAATAAATAAATGATTGATAAAATAAACGGCAAACCTAGCTCTTAGGGGAGGTCAGATTAACTTGAAAAATAAATCTATTTTATTAAAGCCGATCGGAGAAGTTTTAACAAACTTCAGTGATGAAGAGGTTAGTAATTCCATAGATGGAGTTAGAGGTAAAATACTCATATATGATGAATATAGGGATGGTATTTGCTGCTTAGACGGTTTTTCCCATCTATTAGTAATTGGATATGCAAATAAACCGAAAGAAAATTCTGAAACAACTTTAAAGGTTAGATTTAGAAAAATAGAAAGACTTTACAATGTTAAAACACCTGAAGTTGGAGTTTTTGCTTCCGGTTCTCCAGATAGACCCAATTTGCTTATAGTGAGCATATTAAAATTAATAGATATTAATAACAATATATTGGAAGTTAGCAACCTTGACATGTTTAATGGAACTCCAATATTGGATATTAGGCCTTTTACATTAGAAAGGATACCTAAAGAAAAAATAGAAGTTCCAGAGTGGTATAAAAAAATTTGGGAAACTAAAACCTGAATGACAAAAGTTCCTAAGTTTTAAAGGTAGTCCTAATGAGTGTTATTTCTTTGTGCTATAGGAAATTATTACTTGCATTTCAGAACAAATTTGCCTTTCATTCTATAAGATTTAACAATAATTGTATAATAGTTTTACTTCATAGATGTTATTGGGTTCAGGTTTCATAAGGCTTGATAACGTTTGATATCAAGCTCTATGCCCTTGG
>NZ_JAWDMQ010000010.1:0-36391 GCF_046536515.1 Caldisphaera sp.
TATCAGATATTAAAGACAGCGCTCTAACTAATTGAGGTCCAATTTTAGGTGTTAAAGCTAATTCTATATCGTTGTTTGGTGGATTCTTTGAAATCTCATTAACAGCATCTAATAATTTTTTAGAAGGCATAACTGGATAATAATATTTATTTATTTCAAATTTTCTCTTTTGTCCTTCTAAATAATAATCTAATGATTTTTTACCCAAAAAACTATTAGCTTGTATTAGATTATTTCTAAATTTTTCTTTACCTTCAGATAACAAATCAATAAATAGCTTCCTAGCATATCTGCTTTTCTCTGATGTAGCATCTATTACATTTTCTTCTTTAATTCCTGTAATACCTGAATTTGGGGTTTCTAATGAAAGCTTATTAACATGGTACCTCCTAGCCATTAGATTTTCTTTGTTCATCCCTTGCTGTATAACTAATAAATTTTTGTTTTCTGTTGATATTATTACTGAATGGATATACATTTCATAGCCATCTAATAAAAAGGATGAATCTGCTCTAGCAGCAACTTTGCTAAATTTAGTTATGGTTATTGGGTCTAAATCAAATCTTTTTGAAAAATAGTTTGCTTCTTCTTTAATTTTTAGCATTTGCTTCCCTTTACCGCCTAAAACTAAAAAACCTAAGTCGTTTACTTGAGAAATAGCTTTTATTAATGATATTAAAACTGTTGTGCTCCCACTGCTATCCCAATCCATACCTATAACATTATTAAATGCTTGAAACCATAAGGGGTCTGATAGAGCTTTGATAAAATTATCAGGGCCTCTTTCATTTATTATAAATTTAGTAATTACTTCTGTGAGATCTTTCATTACTCTTAACATATATCTAGGTACGTGCCCACTATGTAAAGGTAAATCGGCATAGCCCGTTTGCATTTATTTTTCCACACTGATTATATTGCAATTAAAGATTAAAAATATTAAATATGAGTTGCGATATAAAATTAAAAAGCAAAACACAAAGCTCTTAAAGAGGAAAATAATCTCAATAATTATTATGAATTTAAAAACAAAAAGCACATTTGAAATAAACCATATTGAGAATATAAAGGAATTAGATAAATACATATTGAATAAGGTAAATATCTTAAATTCATAATAATAAACGAAATAACAAACCTTTTTTAAGGCGGTAAGAGTAAAAGATTAAACTTAGCTTTTTCAAAATTTAATTATAATATGGATTATATTATTAATTTATGAAAATTAAAACTTCAAAGTTTATTTACATCTTTACTTTGTACATGGGCCCGGGGGGATTCGAACCCCCGACTTCTCGGTTATCAGCCGAGCGCTCCACCAGGCTGAGCTACGGGCCCTCACTTTTTTCTATGCGCTTTGGATTTATTAAGATATGTTTTTTATGAGAATAAAATATTAAAAAAATAGCTATTGCTAAATAAGGTTTTTAAAGTAATCCTTAACTTTTAATTTGAAGAAAGGATGAAACTATGGTAAGCTTAAACTTAACAAATTTATTAATGGCAATAGCTGTTGGAGGAATAGTTGGGTTTATTAATGAATATAGAAAAATATCGGGGGCCAGGTTATTTCTTGGCTTAAGAACTTCTATATTCATTTCTTTGCTTGGTTACGTTTTTTCAGTCTTTAATTTATTATTTCCAGAGGATGTAGTGTTAATTAGTTCTATTATTACAATAGTGTCTATATCAACAGCAATATATATTGAAAAAGTAAAAGCAACTGGATCTCCTGGGGGTACAACTTTTGTAAGCATATTCTTAGTATTCTTTTCAGGTATGTTGGAAGGGATGGGATTTTATATACTAGGAGTTATAATATCTGTCTTGGTTGCCATATTAGGGATTTATAAAACTCAACTTTTAGATGCCATATCTAAAATCAAAAAAGAAGAACTATTAGCTATATTAAACCTTATGGTCATATCATTGGTCATTTTACCTCTATTACCTAATAAAAGCATGGGCCCTTATGGATTATTTAATCCATTCCAATTTTGGTTGATAGTAGTTGTAATTGGAATAATATTCGTTGTCCAATATTTAGTTTTAAAGGTATACAAAAAAGGCTTAATAGCTTTTTCAATTATAGGAGGTCTCGTATCAAGCACAACTGTAACAATTAGTCTAATTGATTTGAGTAATAAGGAAAAGAATATTGGAAAAACAATAGCTTTTAACATAATATTATCTAATATACCGTTAGTTTTGGTTCAAGCATTGGCTTTTTCATATTTCTCCACTTATTCAAATAAGATAATTTATTATCTAACCCCTTCAATTTTGATTCTATCTTTAATATTGTTAATAATAGGCTTGGTAGCATATAGATATTTAGAGGTAAGTAACATAAGTCCACCTGATACCCCTCTACCTATAGGAAAGGTAATCGAATTTGCCTTAGTGTTTTTTACAATAATGATGATTTCAAAGTTAGTTGCTATAGTAGCATCTTATCTATTGCCATTAGCATTGTTTGCATCAGCTTTTGCAAATGTAGCTAGTGTGGTTTTTTCAGTTTCATTATTATATATACACGGAGAGATCAGTGCAAGATATGCAGCATTTTTAATACAGCTTTCATTGATTGCAGGAATTATAGAAAAGGGCTTCCTTGTATTTTTGTCTAAAGATAAAAGCACTAGATTGATAACTTTAATGTTATCTTTAATTTTAGTTGCTGCCTTATTAATTACTATGTTAATATGAAATTAATATTCATTAAAGTTTTTTATTTCACAATATTAAAACTTAACTTATAATTATTTAAAATAAAAAAAGTAAATTAAGAAGGTGGAATAGATAGTTTAAGTAAGTCTGCATGTTCTTGAGTTATATCTGTTTCAGCATATTTATTGATATTAGCTTTTCCATCTTCAGATATTGTCACTATATGGAATGCAAATTTCCTTGAATTTGCATCTGCAGTAAAGACCCTTATACCTGATATAGATTTTAAATATTCTTTTAATTCATTATCTGATAATATTGTTGATAATTGTTTTGTGGCAAGCCATGTTCTGACATGAATTAGTATATTACCTTTATATCCTAATTCCTTCAATGATTTTATAACATTTATAGTAATGTTATTTACATCTGACATTTTTTGCTCACCTCCAAAGGCTAAATAAATTGCTTCAGGATTCCATTCTACTATTTTCTTTATAACTTCTTTTACATTTTTATCATAATCAAATATTTTGATTTTATTTTCAGCATAACCGTAGTTATCTAAGTAAGAAACTGTAGCAGCAGAAGATATTGATTCGCAAATCCTGTCAGGGTATGTAATTATTGCAATTTTGTTGAACCCCTTAAAAAGATTAATTCCAACTAATCTACCAGTTAAACCTCTTAAATAAACCTCTTCACCTAAACTGAGCTTACCTGCAGTTGCAGACAATTCTTTTCACCTAGAAATAATTTTCACTAACAGCTTATAAAGATTTATATATAAATTTTGAAAAAGAATTGGTTTTAATTTATATTGGAGTTAATATAAGAAAAATTCTTATCGGACTTTAATACACATAAATTATAAAATATTTAAATAAGATGCAATTAGATAATAATTTATTTAAATCCCTACCTTCTATGAAAGATAGGAGGAGAGATAAAAATGCCAATAACGGATCCAGAACTGATAAAGATTGTTGAAAAAAGAGTGTTTGAAGTATCTATATGTAGGAAGTGTGGAGCTAGAAATCCTTTAGGAGCTAAGAAATGCAGAAGGTGCAAAAGTACAGATTTAAGACCAAAGAAGAAGGAATTAGCAAAATTCAAGGCTCAGTAAATCTCAATTATAATTTACTTTGGTCATTAATTTTTAAAATATTCCATTATTTTATTTCTTAAATCTTCTGGTAATATATAATCAAAAATAGATCCTTTTGAATCTTTTATGTTTAATGATTCAAATATATCCTTATAAATACCGTTGGCTATACCATTAGCTAACACTGCTGCTCCTGATGCAGCCTCTTTTGTTATTTTTCCTAGTCCTTTAAGTTTAACAATGCTTGCTTTTATTGAAAGTTCTTTAAGGTATTTTTCTATATTGTCTTTAATATAATTATATATAAAATCATATCTTGTAAATCTTCCACTTATATATATCCTTTCAGGGTTATGATTAGAAACCATCATAACGCTTAGATCTTTTAAAATTGATTCAGTGAACAGCTTTAAAGCCACAGAGTTTTTTCCGTCTCTAATTAAATTTAGTTTTTCTATATTATCATATCCTAAATAATCTGCTACCCCTCCTTGAAATAATCTAAGCTTTGAAAATTTAGGTTCAGCGCTAGCCATAGCATAAGCTAATTCTCCGTCAATAAATCCCATACCTTTATATCCGGGAAACCCACTAGTCCCACCAATACCATCAACTATTTTTCCATTTAAAACAGATATAGCTGCCGTATAGGCATATCCAATTTCAATTATAATTATGTTTGATTGTTTTGGATCCTTATTATAGTAATCTTTTTCATTTCTTAATGCCTCAGCAACACTAAAAAGTTTATCGGATGTACCTATATCAATTCTATTAATTTTTCTGTATTCAGGTACACTATCAAGATGTATTATTCCTGGCATAAAATAAGCAGGCATATCAGATGATTTGAAGATCTTCATCAAATTTCTAAGTCCCACAATCTTCAGTTTTCTTTGAAGATCTTCATCATTAATGAATGTCGCTAATTCTATTTCTTTATCTGTTGCATCTTGTGCTTTCTTAAATGGAATACCATATCCACTTGAAACAACTATTGAGTCTACATTACCAATAGATTTTATTATCTCAACTGGTTTTTCAGGATTGCTAGTTATAACATCTCTAGGTATCGCTACATCTAGAAAAACTTTGCCATTAATATCATCAAAGCCTAAGACATCCATGCTCATAGTTCCTGAATCTATACCTATTGCTCTGGTCATGAGTTATCCCTACTTCATATTTTAGTTTTTAGGGTTTAAAGATAGTTTATAAGGTAGGTTCCATGTATAATAAGAGTTAATAGTAATTTTGTTTCTTTTCCTATAATACCTTTTTCTTATAAAAATTCGTTGCTTTATACTGAATTCTTCCTCTGATGTCTTATATATTTTATAAATTATTTTAAAATTAAATTTAAAATTTTGGATTTATTTATAAATTAATTTATTATGAATTTGGTATTGTTCTTTTTAGTTAAAAGTGCTTGATACAAATTTTCCTAACGAATTTTCTACAAAGCTCTTAAGCTCGCTTAATAGGCCTAGATCATCAGCTTTTTCTAGTGCTGTTTCTGCCATTTCTATAGATTTGTTTAAATGGGTTTCATCTATATCTTTAATACCATTTTTTAGCGCAAGTTCATAGGCATATGAAGCTTTATACAAAGGCGCTAGCACTTTTGCCTTAACTTTAACCTCAATATTATTCCATACAGGCAAGCATTGAAGCAACAATCCCATATCTATTAACTCTTTAGCCATAGCAATCCTATATTCTAAGTCTTTTTTATTTCTTTCATTTTGGTCTAAGTAATTTTGAAGTCCAATTATTTCAAAAACCGACATAGGATTTCCGCAATATTTTTTCCTCCTCTCTATAAGCAATTGTTTCAAATCATCATCCATTTTGTTTAGCCATTTGACTAGTTCTGTTTCAGCCTCACTTAGATTTTCGATCCAATAGACTTTTTCCATTATATCTCTAAATGCCTGATCTATTGGATCTGTATCACTCATCTTTTTTCCTCTCTATGATATTGCTTAAAGTATTTTTTAAATTTTCCCTTGATTGTAAATCAACTAACAAGGCTTTGGTTTCATCTACTAAGTTTCTTGCTACATCAGCTTTATGTCTTACACCAGGTAAAATTGCATCAGGATAGTCCAGTCCTCTTAGCTCCAAATATATTGACTCCATTATTTCTAAAGATTCCCAAGCTGTATTAAAGTTACCTTTTCTTACAGACTCTAATGCATACCTTCTCAATTCTCCAACAACATCTCCTAATCCTTGAAGGTAAGGTATTGGAGGCACATTAAGTTCTTGATAATTTGGTATATCTTTGTTTGTTATTATGTTTAAAAATATCTTTGCCTCAACGTATTCGCTTATAGCGTTATATAGTAAACCAGAATAGGTAAGTTCTGGTGTACTTACGGCTAATTTCATAAGTTCATTACTTTTTCTTTCACATTCATTAAGATAGTTTAAGGCGTTATTCATGTTTCCTTTGTGGGCCTCAGTTATACTCCATCCGCTAAGCCTAATAACATCTCTCGATATTTTTACTATTTCTTCTCTAATAGAATCTAAATTGTTTAAATATGATTCAATAGACTTTACAGCATCTTCAATTTTCCTTTTTTTCTCTATCATTTCTCTCTACTCTCTTAAATTTGTTTTTTAAGAATTCATAAATCTTTTTTCTTATTTAAGTTGTTAATGATTATGCTTTTAAAAAAGCACCAGTATTATCTACTTTTGTAACCCAAACTTTACCTCCACCTAGTCTTTTAACTAGTTCATTTATTGTTTCAAATGCTTCATCCGATTTTTTATAATCAAATAATCCATAACTTGTAGGACCCCAGCTTGATTGGCATCCACAAAGTGCTCCCAAATCCTTTAATTTGTTTATTATTTCTTCTACTTCTTTGCAGCAATATATGCTGTCTTGATATTTTTTCCAATATTTTCCTAATGAAGAATTAAATTCGAGCAGCCCTTCTCCAAATGATTTAAAGTCTCCTTCTACAAAGCTGGGCATAATTTTCATTAAAACTAGCCTGGATAAATAAGAGGAAAATGATTCTTCCATGGTAGGTAAGTTTGATAAGATTTCCTCTTCATGTTGTTTTAATTCCAATATTTTTTTAATGGGTTTTTCTGGTAAAGCAGCAACAATCCTAAGATTATCCGGAACGATGCCTTTAAAGATTAAGGGAGCTACGTTATTTTCTTTAACTCCTCCGTCTATAATAAATCCTCCATATTTAAACGAATTTACGCCTAAACCTGAGTTTTTGTTCCCTCTATTAGTTAATTTAGCTAGTTCATCTATACTTGCCTTTTTATTACACAAATAGTTAATGCCAAAGCCTATAGTTAATGCCAAAGCTGTAGTTCTTCCAAGACCAACATTTTTAGGTATATCCTCAATTATTTCGGCGTAGAAATTTTTATTACAATCCAAATATTCCTTATAAATTGATATGTAATTTATAATTTCTTGATTTTTTGCATAATCTTTATCCGAAAGACTTAATTTTAATACAAGTCTTGGATTTTCTAATGTAAATCCTAATGTTCCATATTTTCTTCCTAGGCTTCCGTTCAAATCTATATTTCCAATATGGACATGACTAGGTGCAGAGATTAATACTTCTTTTTTCATTAATATCCCCAAGAACGACCTACAACAGGTTTGTTCTTGGTTTTCTTGAATCCTCTGCTCTTATTTTTACTAATCCGAAGTGTATTGCGCAGCTTATGCAATAGCACTTAGTTACTGGATATTTTGGTATTATTGCTCCTTTCTTTGTTAATTCTTCGGCTAGTTGTGGATCTACTGGCATATAGTCTCTGGTCACACATATTGCTTTATCTTCCGGAACTAGTCTACCGCAGTTGTCGCATTGAATTAGTCTTGATTTACCTTTATCTCCTTTCCTTCTACCTCTGCTTTCTCTCTTTTTTGGCAACTTTAGCACCATATCTTTACCATTTCCTAGGATTTATAAGTTAAAATGGAGTTCTTTTTTAAAGGGATCTTTATTTTAAAAACATTTATAATGTTGTATAACATTACTAAGCTAATAGGAGTTAAAAAGAGAGGATTCAAAATGGCAAGCGATATAAAGATTTATTTAGTAAAAGGAAAAATGATGGTAGCGCACGATAAGTTCCCTATGTGGACTAAATTTGAAATATATGTAAGAGGATTGAAAAAAGAGCATGCTATAGAAAGGATATATTCAGAATTGGGGAGCAGGCACAAAATGAAAAGAGAACACATAAAAATAGAGTCAATTGAAGAAGTTCCCATAGAATCCGTTACAGATCCATCTATGTTAAAATTATTTGAATTAAATAAAGTGGTGAAGTATTGATGTCAAGATCTCAAACAATAGATCCTAATGCTTTAATTGCCCAACTTGAGGCCATAAGATCTGAAATATCGCAGTTAAGGACTTTAATATCCCAATTATTGCTTCAGAAAGACGGAGTTACAAAGGCAAAATCTAGTATAGACTCTATAAGTAATGGACCAGATGGTGATGTAATTTTTCCTTTGGATCCTGGTTATGTAGCATTGACATTAGCAAAGCCAAGCGATAAAAACCACTTTATTATATATTTAGGAGCAGACATATTTGCAAAGCTGGAAACTAATGACGCAATGAAAATTTTAACTGAAAGGGAAGGAGAATTAAATCAAGCTATTAATGATGTTAGCCAAAGGCTCTCTCAATTAGAGAAACTTCAGGATCAATATGAGGCAATTTTACAACAAATAGCAGAGCAAGTACAGCAGCAAAAGGTGTAACATTTTGTTTGAAGGCCTAAAAAAGGCCTTTCAAAAAGTAGCAAATTCTTTTAAAGAAAAGGTAGAATATAAAGAAATAAAGGAAGACGATATTGAAGAAATACTAGAAGATTTAAAATTAGATATGATAGAAAATGATGTAGCATATGATATTGCTGATAGCATTATAAATGATGTAAAAAAACAATTAATAGGGTTTAAAATTAAAAGAGGGGAAGATATTGAAGATGTAGTGAAGGACTCTATAAAAAAATCTATAATAAAATCGCTAGGATATGAAAATATTAATTTAATAGAAAGCATAAAAAGAAAATGCAATAAAAATGAATCTTATGTAATAGTTTTTCTTGGAATAAATGGCGTAGGGAAAACGACTACAATAGCTAAATTTGCAAATATGCTAAAGGAAAACGGTATTAGTGTAGTTATTGCAGCAGCAGATACGTTTAGAGCCGGGGCGCAAGAACAAATAGACATTCATGCTAAAAAAATTGACATTCCTATAATAAAAGGCCAATATGGGGCTGACCCTGCAAGTGTGGCATACAATGCTATTTTGTTTGCGAAATCGAGAGGGTTATGTACAGTTCTAGTTGATACAGCTGGAAGAATGCACAGTGATATAGATTTGATGGGGGAATTGCAAAAGATTGTAAAAGTTACTAAACCAGATATGAAAATATTAATTGTTGATGCCTTAACTGGTAATGACGCAGTTGAACAAGCTAAGATGTTTAATGAAAACATAGGGGTTGACGGTATTATAATAACCAAAATTGATGCAGACGTTAAAGGTGGTGTTGCTATTTCAGTTTCAAGTGTAACAAATAAGCCAATACTCTTTATAGGGTTTGGGCAGAACTATAATGATATTAAAAGATTTGACCCAAATGAATATGTAAATAATTTATTTGATTAAGAAATATAAAATTAGTTAATATTTTATTCTCTAGCTATTATGTTCATGAACTCCAATTTCGTTATTATACCTATTAACATATTATTATCAACAACAGGTAGCACACCTATATTTTCTTCAATCATAATTTTTGCCCCATTTGATGAATCTTCATCGGGTTTTATAACTAAAGGATTTGAGGACATTATGTCTTCAGCTATTGGTACCAAATAACTTCTTAAACTAATTATTTTTTCTTTAAACATGTCTGGGACTTTATTTTTAATATACCTATCCTTTCCTCTTGCCATAAGAATTGACAATGGTATTTGGGCATAGGCGATATCTTTTTTCGTTATAACTCCTATTGGTTTATTAGTTTCATCAACTACTATAACTTTACCAGTCAAATCGGTTTCTATTAACCTAGCAATATAAAATATGCTATGTCCCGGTAAGGCTGTAGAGAAGTCTTTTCTCATTATATCGCTTACTTTATACTTCCCCTTAAATTTATCATAATATGCTTTTACAATATCTGTTTTAGTTATAATTCCAACAAGTTTTTTATCTGAATCAACAACAGGCAGTCCTCCTATTCTATGCTTTAGCATTAATTGTGACGCAGATTTTACGCTCTTTGATTCTTCTATTATAATAGGATCCTTTGTCATAACTTCTCCAACTAGTATTGAGTCTAGCGGTTTATGGTAATTTTTACCAAAAAGTGCTCCTATTATATCTGTTGTTGTTAATATTCCGATTGGAACATCTTTATCGTTAACTATTACTAACCTACTTATTTCTTTCTTTAGCATTAAATTTCTTGCGTAAGCTAAGGAATCATTCGGAGACACAGCATATACTGGAGTTCTCATATATGACGATATTCTGGGCGCCATTTAATATCACCTTAGAGCTAATGACATAAGCACATCCCTTTCTGTAATAATACCTACTGCCTCATTGTTATCGTTAATAACTATTAAACTATTAGTATTGCTGTTTATCATTTCTGTTGCTGCATCTCCAACATCTGCATTTTCATTGATTGTATTTATTTCTTTTTTCATTATTTGGGTTAAAGGCGTGGATAGTATTTGCTCTATATCATATGAGATAAGGTTTTTGAAAGCTGAATGGGAACCAAAATAATTGATAAAGTCTTTGGCTGACACTATTCCAGTTATTTCAGAAGAAGATAAAGAAATTACTGGAATCCTTCTAAATCCATATAATGACATTAGCTGAGCTGCTCTTTTCAAAGTATCATTATCGTATGCTGCAACTATATTTGAAGTCATGATTGATGATACCTTTTTCCCGGTGTTTTTATATGTTATATGCTTGACTATATCATGCTCCGTTATAACTCCGAAAACTTTATTTTGATCATCAATAACGGGTATCATGCCTAGATTATTAAAAGCCATTATTTTTATTATTTCTGTTAATTTATGTTGTGTTTTAACGAAAACCGGCATTGTATTCATTATACTAGATATCTTTTCGTTTCGAATAGCATCAAATAAGTTCTTTGCATATCTTTTTTGTATTATGTTATAGAATTCTCCTCCACCAAGATAATTAACTAAATCTGTAGCCATAACTATTCCTTTTAATGACTGTTTTGTATCTGTAACAATTAATCCTCTAACATTGTGTTGATGCATTTTTTCTAATGCTTCTAAAATAGTAGAATTATAATTTATTGTAATTGCTGGCTTTGATGCTATTATATTAGCATCTCCCGTTTTTTCTCTTATTTTTTGTTCCCAATTAGGCTCTGAATCAGCCCTAATGTATCTGTAGCCAATAGAGTACTTTGAGGATATGCTTGTAACAGGTTTAACAGCTTTTGATACCTTAATATTTGTCATCCTCCTAGAACTCAAATCAATCACCTCTAGTTAATATCTTTGCTATATCTTCTCTATCAATTATGCCTACAACTTTTTTATCGTTTTCGTCAGATACTATTGGTATTCTTCCATAATCTTTTTTAATCATTGGTGTAGAGATTTCATATAAAGATGACCATGGATACCCATAAATAACCGTATAGGTCATAGCATCTTTAACCTTTGTTGTTTTAACTATTCCAGATTCGCTTTCAAAATGTACTCTAGTATAACCCTTTCTGATTAAATCAAATTGAGTTATAATTCCAATTAGTTTCTGTTTTTCATTTACAACAGGAAAACCGGCGTATTTTAATTCTACCATTTTCTTCCAGATTTTAGATATTGGATCGTCTGGGCTTACAACTATAGGATTTTTGGTCATGTAATTTTCAACGTTAAGATTTTTTAAATAATCTTTAGCATTATTGTATAAAACCTTTACTATATCAGAAATGCTTAATAGACCAATATATTTTTTATTTTCAACTATGGGGAGCTCCCACATATCGTATTTAAACATTAGCATTAGAGCATCTATAATTTTAATATCCTGGTTTAACAATATTGGTAGCTCTTTAATTATAGATTTGGCTATTGCATTAGTCTTTGTAGACGAAACTATTAATATATCACTTCTATCAATCATTCCCAAAAATTCACCTGTATCTTTATCTAATATTGGTATTGCTCTAGCTCCAGTTGTTCTTATAATTTTTCTTAAAGTTGCTATAGAATCTGTGCTATACCCAATGGGCCTTGACTTATCAATTATGGAAATAATTTTTGTACTACCTATTTCATACAAAAAGGATTTTTGCAGGTTTCTCACCCCTTTATAATATAAATGATCAAGTATTTATGTTTATCTTTAAATATTTTTCAATTCTCTTATAAGATGAACATATTTAAAAAAGTATATTATATCCTAGTTTTATGGTCTCTAATATTTTTCAATTAAATAATTTAAAATCTTAGCTCTATTTCTTCTGACCCCCCAAAGGGCGAGGCTTTCAGTTGTGAAGAGTCCCTTCAGTTTTTTACAAGGGCATTACAAAATGTTACTTTAATGGTAGCTGGAACGTATTTAAATTATCTTCTTCAGCTTTATTAATAATATTAATATGGGCAAAATAATTTAAAACTTTGTACTGTATTTAAAAGCGTAGAGGTATTTAAATAGGTGCAAAAAATGGTGAAGAATGTAGTAATAAGGGAGTTGGTAAATGCTTCTGTTCAAGATAACCAGATAGAACTTGTTGAAAGGAAAGGCCTTGGCCACCCAGATTATATAAGTGATGCTGTATCAGAGGAAGCTAGCAGACAGCTAAGCCTTTATTATTTGCAAAGGTATGGGGTCATAATGCATCACAATTTAGATAAGGTTTTACTTGTTGGAGGTCAAGCAATGCCAAGATGGGGCGGAGGAGAAGTACTTCAACCGATATATATAATAGTTTCAGGTAGGGCAACAACAGAAGTGAAAACTTCGGAAGGAGTTGAAGAGATTCCTTTAGGAAGAATAGTCGTTAAAGCTGTTAAGGATTGGATTTCAAACAATTTAAGGTTTTTAGATACAGAACAGCATGTCATAGTTGATTATAAAATAGGAAAAGGAAGTGCAGATTTGAGAGGTATATACGATTCTAAATCGCAATCTCACAGATCTAATGACACAAGTTTTGGAGCCGGATTTGCGCCTATGTCTACGCTTGAGAAATTAGTTTACGAAACTGAAAGGGCTTTGAATAGCAAGGAGTTTAAGAGTAAAGTTCCTGCATCGGGTGAAGATGTTAAAGTAATGGGTTTAAGAAATGGAAACAATATAGATATAACTATTGCTAATGCAATAGTGTCGAGGTTTGTAAATAATCCAAGCGATTATTTGCAAATTAAGGAAGAAATAAAGGAAAAGGTACTAGACATATCATCAAAATTAGCATCAAACTACAATGTAAGGGTATATGTAAATAATGGAGACCTACCAGATGAAGGAGTATTTTATCTTACTGTAACAGGTACTAGTGCAGAGCATGGAGATGATGGTGCTACAGGTAGAGGAAATAGGGTTAATGGTTTAATAACTCCTATGAGGCCAATGAGTTTAGAAGCAACAGCTGGTAAAAACCCGGTTACACATATAGGTAAAATTTATAATGTTGCATCAAAGGAAATTGCCGAACAAATATATTCTAAAGTAAGCGGAATAAAAGAAGTAACAGTTAGGTTATTAGGGCAAATAGGAAGACCTATAAACGATCCGTTGATAGCGGATGTAGCTGTAATACCTGAGAACAATTCTAAGATAACTTCTAATATGAGAGAAGAAATAAACAGTATTGTTGAGGAATACCTTGAAAATCTACCTTCACTAACTATGAGAATACTTAAAGGAGAGGCTTCCCTTTACTAGTTTATATTTTATTTTTTCTATATTGTTCTATTATATTTTTTAGATTAACGCTATCCTCTTTAACCTTTCTAATTTCTTTTTCCTTAACCTTTATATCGTTTAATATAGTTGAAGGGCCGAATGTGAAGATATCTATATCGAAAATATTATATTTATTCTTATTTAGAACAACAATTCCTTTTTTTGTCAAAAGCTCAGAAAGACTAGTGTCTTCTCTACTTAATAAAACTCCATAAACTTTGCTTCTTTCTATATAATTTAGTGCTTCGTTTTCGAAAGATCCTTGATCCTCAATTAATAAAATATCCCCTTCCTTAATTTTTCCATATATCTCTTCAACTTTCTTTATATAGCTTATTTTTAAATATTGCAGTCTTTTTAAAATTATTATTTCATTGTTTAATATTTTCATTAATAAATTTTTAAATATATTATTTTTTTCGTTTGCGACATTTAAGTTTGTCTCAATATCGTTTATAAGCGAGTTAAGCCTTAAAACATCTCCTTTAAGCTTCTTTATTTCTTCATCTTTTAATAACTCAGCTTTTAAATTTTGTTTAGCAATTCTTATTTCATTCTCAGCCATAGAAAGTGATTTTTTCATTTCATTTAGTTTATTTTCAAGTATTATTTTTTCTGCCTCTAATTTTTGCATCTTATATATTAATTCGTTGAAGTTTTGGTTATCGTTATTGCAATTATTATTGATCTGTTCTTTATAGTTTTCATTTATATTAAGCATCTCATTAATCTGTTTTTCAATAGCTTCCGCTATGGTTACTCCTCTTATTACATCAGCTTTTATTTTTTCTATATCAAGGTCTATATCTATTTTTTCAACGTAAGATTCCACCTGAGAGAGCTTGGATTTGTAATTAAGGTAGGCCTTGTATGCTGCTGCTAAGGCATCCCTTTCATGGGTAGTGTCTGGATTATTTCCGCCTGTTGCCTTTAAAGCAAGATCGCTTTTATCAGCAACAAGCATATCCTCATGAGGTACATAAATTTCAGCATTTATTTGGCCTGCAAGTTTTTTCACCATATCAGGTATTATATCTACATCAACAGCTATCAAAATTGGTTTTCCAAATGAGTAAATAAGCGATATTATATCTCCCCTATCCATTTCCTTCTTACTACCTAAATATAAAATGTTGCCATTTAGATCTATTATAGCTATTCCTGCAGTAATGCCTGGGTCAATGCCTACTATTATTGGTTTTTCTGGTTTTTCATTGTTGTTTCCAAACAAGATTTTACCATCGTAAACAGATTTAATCGATATGATATAGTCAATTCCCTTATGGGGCTTAACTATACCGAATAGCCTTTCCCTCGGTGCATATACAGTAAAAACTGCAGAATCTATACCTCCATCCCCTTTTCTTACAAACATGTCATAATCAATGCCAGCCTTTTCTAAAGATTCCTTGATTTTATTAGCAGCAATATTAACTGATGCTCTTATTCTTCTTTGATATCTTCCTTGGCTCATACCTCCACTTCTTGACCATCTACCTTTAGATACTATAATTTGTGTTTTTTCATTACTAAAACCTATTTTTACTCCCTTACCTTTCGATGCAATTACAGCTGCTAGATATGCTGTCTTACTTGGTGAAAGCTTCGTTTGATCAACTTCCAAATTTAATTGCTTTGCTACTTCTTTCAATTCAACAAATTTACCTTCGTTTATAGTTACTTGTATTAGGTCTGTTTGAGGAGGTAAAAGAGAAAGAAACTTAGACAAAGATTTCTCATCAGGAACTATTTCAAATACATTATCCGTTGCAATAGATTTCGGCTTCCATTCCCATGCAAGCCTTATTAAAGAAGATAAGGAAATGCTATTAATTTTGTTAACCATTTTTAAATCTTTATCTAATATAATAGCTGTAAATTTATGATTTTCTCTAGATAGGGGGCTCCCACTCTCTATATCAATGCCCATATAGAATTCTTTTTTATCTTCCATCAATTCCCCCCTTAATGGCGTTTATCAACTCCTCAACTTTTACTTCTACTCCAGACTTTTTGTGCAAGTAAAAGGCTAAATATTCAAGTTCTTTTCTAAAAATATTTTCTGAGTTTTTGTTCTTTATACTTATAAATTGGGGCCAATCAATTATAAATCCTCTAGGCTTTTCATTGTTACTAACTATTATATTGTAGGGACTTAAATCCCCATGTATTACTCCTAATTTTGTATATGCAATTCCTAATGTTGTTATTATATCATTTAAAATAATATCTACCATTTCTTTATTTAATTCCTTAAGTTTATATAGTTCTATTCCATCGATTTTTTCCATAATTAAAGAATTCCTATTACTATAAATAGGCTCTGGTACATTAGCTCCGTTTTTCCATAGTTCATTCAAAATTTTAAATTCTCTTAATGCAACTTTTTTTGAAAGGTCTATCCAAGAAATCCATTTCTTGAAATCGAATTCCCTCTTCCTTTTTATTGCTTTAAAAGAGGTTCTACCTTCTCTATGGAATTTAATAATTGACTCTTTTCCAGAAACTAATTGAGCTATATAGATATCGCTTTCCTTACCAGAATTTATTTTATGTCCTAATTCTAAAATTATATTTTTATTAAAATAGAATCTTACAGCAAGCATATCTAATCCATCAAATGTTAATTGATACCCATAAAAAGGGGAAGTTTCTGATGTTATTAAATGATAATCGAGTAGCTTTTGTATCGAACGCTTAATAGAACTTGAAGGTAATTTTGAAAATTTTTCAATTAGTTCTAGAGGAACAAAACCGTAAGATCTCATAAGTCTTTCAATTAAGTTCAATAATTTGAAGTCATCAATATCCATGCCAATATATTTCTCTTTTAAAGATATCCTCAATTTTTAATCACTGATTTTTCTACCATTCTTATTGGTTTTTACCACCTTTAAAATTTTTATAATTTATATTGAAAGTATTTTATTTTTTACTAAAGTGGGACTATGTTACAAAAATAATCGTAAATGAAAGATTAGTAGTTTTTTAAATAATAAAATTAATACTTTAATAAATATGTTGGATACAAAAAAATATTAACCCTGTATCAAATATATGTTAAACGAAGAGATAAGTTAGAAGTAGAGAGTGAAATGATATGACGGAAAGTGTACCTGCGAAAGAGGGTATTTATGAGAGAGATAGAGTCTTATATGTAATTGGGCCCAAAGCTATAGCAAAAGTTTCATCAGCATTAGCTAGCGATACAAGGGCAAAAATATTAGCTATATTACAAAAAGGGCCTGCTGATTTAGAAGATTTGGCTAATTTAGTAAATCAAAGTAAAGCTAACGTAAGCAGTCAAATAAGGAGATTAGAAGAAGTTGATATAGTTAGGTCTAAATACTCGCCAGGCCAAAGAGGTATAAAAAAAATAGTTGAGCTAATGGTAAATAAAATGGTTATGGTAATAGTACCAGATAAGTTGCAAGACACTCAAGAAAAGAGTTTAATTTAATGTAGATTTTAATATAAATATAGAAACATAAATAGTTGTTTTTGTTTTAATATTGTATATTTAAAATTAAAATTCATTATAATTATTAAAGGCTTTTATCGAGACTATCATTTTTTGATTAATAAATATATTATTTAAAAAGTTATATTTCTGGTAATTTACAAGTTTCATTATTAAAGTTGCATTATTGAAGGTTATTTTATATCTATCTTTATATAAATAGATAACTTACTCGTATACAACACTAATTCCTATTAATGCTAACCACTGTGTTATTATAGGAACGGCCACATCCATATTAGTATAACCGTTTTTTTCTAAAATTTTATTCAATTGCTCCAGAGTTATTTTATTTCTTTTAACTTCAGCTATTATATCTTTAAATGGCTCTATATTTTTATTTATTTTTTTTAAAATTATTCTTAAGTCTTTATTTTCTATATCTTCCATTTTCCTTCCTATTTCAGTTAAAACCAAGTCTCCATTTTCTTGCTTTATTAAGCCTAACATTTCAGCTGCTTTAATTACATGAGGCAATATATCTAAATCTACATCAAGCATCTCGTCCAATCTAGACGAATCTACCCTACCGCCTATTGAATTTATATATTTTACAAGACCTATTACTTGATCGACATAAACAAGCGGAAATTGCTCCATAACTCTATTCAACACCTAATATAAGCTTTGTTTTCTAGGGAATTTAAATTTATATTATTGAATTTAAATTTATATCAATTTAGTTCTACATAGAGACCAGTATATAAGTTATACTATTTTTAATGTATAGACAATATATATGTTAAAATATAAGATTCTCTACAAAGTAAATATTAAAGTGAGAGGTGTGATATGTTGTCTAGGCTATCTATTATACTTTATTCGGGTACGGATGATAAGTTAATTCCTGTAGGAGTTATAGCTCAAGGAGCTGCTGCATTGGGTATGGACGTGCAAATTTTTGTAACTGGTTGGGCGTTAACTAAGTTCACTAAAAAGCAATCAAATCCTGTATGGCCAAAGGAATTCGAAAATATGGTACCGATGCTTATGGAAGGTATGAAGAAAAACAATGCACCTTCATGGGTAGAAATGGTAAAGGAAGCTAAATCTATGGGAGCGAAGGTTTATGCCTGCAGCTTAATGGCATCTGTTATGGGATTAAAGAAAGAAGATTTTAATGAATTAATTGATGATGTTGTTGGTGTTGCAACATTTTTGCAACAAGCTGAAGGCGGTCAAACGTTATTTATTTAAGGTGAAAAATATGAGCACAGCAGCTAAGAAAGTTGTTGATGCAAGAGGCTTATCATGCCCTGGGCCTATCACAAACTTGACTAAAGCATATAGAGACGCTAAAAATGGAGACGTATTGGAAATTTGGGCTACAGATCCAGGTTTTAAGAGCGATATAAAAGCATGGATAGAGAGAACTAAAAATGAATTGGTCGATTTAAGAGAGGAAAAAGATAAAATTGTAGCTATTGTTAAAATTACAGCTAAAAAATAATTAAAAAATAATTAAGTGTGATTTCTATGGCAGAAAAAAAGAAATTTTTGATTGTGGGAGGAGGTGCAGGAGGGGCAATTCTTGCTAATTCTCTTATTAAGGATTTTAATGTTACTATAGTTAATGATACTCCAAATCATTATTATTGGCCCCAGTTATTGCAAATTGCATTTAGAAATGATTATTCAAACCTATACAGACCTTTAAGTTCCCTATTAGCTAAAGGAGTAAATTTAATTGTAGACAAAGTTAAAAAGATTGATTTACAAGAAAGAACAGTTACTTTGAGCAATAATAAATTAATGAATTATGACTATATAGCAATAGCTCCAGGAGTTACAATAGAACACAAGGGTATAGAAGGAAATGACAAGCTTGTGGAGCAATATGGAGACTTCCATTCTACTCCTCAAAATGCATCTAAGGTTTTCAATGTTGTTACTAATATGAAAAAAGGAACATTCTTAATAGCTGTTGGAGATCCTTATCATAGATGTCCACCATCACCTTATGAAGGTATTTTGCTTGCTGATGAAGTATTTAGACTAAGAGGGGTTAGAAACGATATAAATATGGTATTGGCTGTACCATATCCTAGAGCATACCCTGCAGAAACATTTAATGAGGTTTTGGAGCCAATTTTAAAAGAAAGGGGTATTAATGTAATGACATTCTTCACTGCAGATAAAATTGATATAGAAAATAAAAAGATAACATCTCTAGAGGGAGAAGAATTGAGCTATGATGCAGCAATTGTAATTCCAGTTCATAAAGGACCAAAAATTGAAATTAAGCCAGAAGATGCTATTAATCAGGATGGTTTTATAAATGCTGACAAGTTTACTAATCAAATATTGAAATATGACGATGCCTTTGCAATAGGAGATGCATCCACTTCAGCCAATGCAAAGACAGGGGTTACAGCTCATTTGCAGGCAAAAGTTGTTTCTAAGAGAGTTTTAGGATTTGATGCAAGAAATACCGGAAGAACTAATTGTCCAACTGAATTAGGATTTGAGGAGGGGACTTTTGTTATTAGTGATTATAATCACCCTGCAGCAAAGGTGCCAGCTAACGCAATTAACTTCATAATGAAGAGGCTGTTTGCTGATGCGTATTGGGACATAATAAGGCATCCTGAATTTTGGGACCCAATTTTTGATGTTTATTTTGAGAATACGCAACCAGAAGTTTTGTGGAAATTATTCAGGTGAAATAGTATGGAAGAAATAAATGAGGCTGAACTGCAATCTGAAAGCCTTGAAAGGCTTCTCCACTTAGTTGAGATGGTAAATAATATTTTAAAAGATGAGGAACTTTTAAAGGCTATATCTAAATTAGTGGTAAGTGAGGAAACTTTTTTAGTTGTAGATAGATTGCCTCAAATAATTAAATTAATAGAGCAGTTAACAAGACAAGAAAACCTTGAAAAAATTGAGTTAATATTGAATTTATTGCAATCCTTAGACAAACAAATGCTTGAGAAATTAGGTAATGCATTTAAAGCTATGAAAATAGAAGAAAAAGCTAAGCCCATGTCTATATCTAAGATAATTGTAACCCTTTCAGAACCAGAGGTTTCTAAAGGTTTAAATGTTGTGCTGAATTTATTAAAGGCTTTAGGTTCATAAGTTAAAATAATATTTATTTTTTATTTGCTTTTAACGTTTAATATTTTTCATTAGTAAGGCTTTTTAAAGAGATATATTAACAAATTATAAGGAAAGGTGGTTAGTTTGACAAAAAAGATTGTTATAGCAGGTGGCGGTGTTGGAGGTTATGTTTCAGCAAAAAGGCTAACAGAACAAATTAAAAAGAAAAATATAGATGCAGAAGTTTTAGTGGTAAACAAGGATGCCTTCCATTATATGCCTCCTCTTTTCTTTGATGTTGCTTTTAATTATGGAGAACCTGAAGACACGAGAGCTCCGTTAGTAAACATGGAAAAATATGGCATAAAAACGGCAGTAGACGAAATCCAAAAAATTGATGCAGCAAATAGAACAGTAATTGGAGCTAAGGGAAAATATCAATACGATTATCTAATTGTATCTCTTGGCGTAGATTATGGATGGAATGCCTATCCTGGGCTGGATAAAGATGGGGTTCACAACTTTACTTTAGAAGGAGCTTTGGAAATGAAGAAAGCGCTAAGTCAGGTTAAGGACAATTCAAATATTGTACTTTTGGTTCCTGAGTTCCCTTATAGGTGTGGAATTTATCCATATGAAGCTTCTCCTATGCTATCACTTTATATGAAGCAAAGAGGGAAAAAAGTAAAAGTTACTTTACTTGATCCGATTCCGGCTCCCATAATGCCTATGCCGAACGGAGGATTAGGGCCTGAAATATCGAGATTTTTGAAAGAGACTCTTGATGAGCACGGTGTAGAATATGTACCTAACGCAAAGTTGAGGGAAGTAGATGTTCAAAAGAAAACCGTTGTAACAAGTGCAGGAGAATTTAAATACGATTTATTAGTTAAAGTACCACCAGCTAGGCTACCAAAGGCTTTAGAAAACAGTGAAGGTTTTGTATTTAAGCAGGACCCAAGATGGTCACCAGCAATGCCCAGAACTATGAGAAACCCACAATATGATGATGTTTACATGGCAGGGGAACACAGTTTACCAACGATAGGTATTGGATTAGCAGGTGTATTTGTTGAATCTATGGCAATAACCGCATCAGGAAATATAATTGCAGACTTAACTGGATTTGCCCCAGCACAGCCTTATAGCCCAGTTACGTGTGTTGGATATGCCGGAGAAAGGGGATGGATGGGTACTTGTGAAGTCCCATTTGATGAACAAAAAGGCATGTATGTACCAAAATGTTACTTTGTTGGCAAATACACTGTTGGAAGGCTGTTAAAACAAGGATTTTATGGAGGTTGGATTGATTCTTTAAAATTCTGAGGTGAGAAAAATGGCAGAAGGAAATTTAGAGGAAGTTTCACCTGAAGTTCAAGCTCAGACATTAGGAGAGCTTTTAAATTCAATAGCAGCTCTTAAAAAGAGTGGTTTATTAGGTTTATTAAATTACTTAGCAGAAAAATCTGACGACACTTTCTTGACAGTAGCTGATGATCCAGTATTAATGAGGCTAGCTGGTTTGCTTGCAACACTTGGTAGAGGAGTAGAAAAAGTTGATGGAATTCAATATGCAAAAGCGAAAATGGCTGTTGAAGATTTAACAAGTTGTGCTTTCAACGCATTGGGAAACGTAGATGTTAGTAAGCCTAGAAAGCTAGGTTTGATGGGATTGATGAGAGCCCTAGGAGATCCTGACGTATCCCAAGGATTAGGAATATTGTTGGATATAGCAAAAGGACTTGGGGCTTGTGCAAGATCCAAGAAATCTCAATAAAATTATAAAATTTTAAGCTCTCTTATTTTTATTAGGGATATTTAACCATATCTTCTGGACAAACTAACAGTAGTGTTTTTAATCCTAAATAAAATAGCAATATATGCGGAGGGCCCGTAGCTCAGCCAGGTAGAGCGGCGGGCTTTTAACCCGTAGACAATAGGCAGCCAGCCTGCCGTAGGCGGAAGTCCCGGGTTCGAATCCCGGCGGGCCCGCCACACCAATAAAGGGCTCCATAAACCCATCATTTTTAAGATAATAATACTAATAAGCTCGGATCTTAACTTTACTTTTTGCAGTAGAGAGGTGGCATAGAAGTTTGCCTTCGAAAATGAAAGAAGAAGAGAAAATATTGGGTCATTATCTTGTTCCAAAGCATAGAATATTATCATTAGAAGAATCGATAGAAGTATTGAAAACATTAGGAGTTAAGCCTTGGCAATTACCGCGCATTAGTATTAACGACCCGGTTGTAAGGATTTTGAATGGGAAGCCTGGAGATATAATAGAGATTGAAAGAGATTCTCCAACAGCTGGTAAGTATAAGGCATATAGGGTTGTTGTATCTTATTAAAGGGGTGCCCTTTTTTGTCTATTGAAGAATCAAAATTAGATAATGATGATTTATGGTCTTTATTTAAACAATATATACATGAAAATGGGTTATCTAGACAACATTTGGATTCTTTTAATTCTTTTGTTAAAGAAAGGCTACAGAAGATAATTGATTCTTATGGAGAAATTAGGCCAACATATAAACAAATCAAGAAAAATGAAATGGAGGAAGAAGGACCTGATATAAAGATTGTATTAGGAAGGATAAAAATAGCTTCACCTCAAGTTAAAGAGGCTGAAGGCAATTTCCGTCAAATAACTCCATCTGAAGCAAGAATTAGGAATCTAACTTACTCATCACCATTATACTTAGAAATGGCCCTTATTGAAAATGGAAATGAGGTTGAAAGGGAAGAATTAAAAATAGCAGACTTTCCAGTAATGGTTAAATCTGTTATAGACCCTATTTCTCAATTGAAGGAAAACGAGCTAATAGATATAGGAGAAGACCCTTATGATCCAGGAGGGTATTTTATTATAAATGGAAGTGAAAGAGTAATAGTTGCTCAAGAAGATCTAGCAGTAAACAGGATAATAGTAGGCTTATCAACTGCCAATACTGCAAGAATAACTCATACAGCTAAGGTTGTTTCTACAGTTTTGGGTTTAAGGAGGCAAGTAATAGTTGATAGGATGAACGATGGTACTTTAGAGTTAAGCATGAGCAGGCTAGGATATAGAATACCATTTGTTGTAATGATGAAAGCATTAGGTTTAGATAAAGATTCAGAAATAGCTGCCGCTGTTTCTTTCGATTCTGATATACAAAGGGAATTGCTGCCTAGTTTTGAAAAAGTGGCATTTACAATAAAGTCAACAGAGGATGCCTTAGAATATATAGGAAATAGATTAGCCCCAGGGCAACCAAGGGAAATAAGAATATCTAGGGCTGAAGATTTCATTGATAATCAATTCTTACCCCACTTAGGAAATAAACCAGAGGATAGGAAAAAGAAGGCGTATTTCATAGGAGAAATGGCAAATAGAGTCTTGCAATTATATCTTAATAAGAGAGGAGAGGATGACAAAGATCATTATTCTAACAAGAGGTTAAGATTGGCCGGAGACCTTATTGCTGAAATATTTAGGGATGCATTTCAGCAATTCGTTAATATCATTTCATCGCAGTTAGAAGAGTACATAAGCCAACGCAAGAAGCTAAGGCTTAGGTTTCTTGTTAGATCGGATATTATCACAGAAAGGGTTAGAGCAGCGCTAGCAACAGGAAATTGGACGCAAAACAGGACAGGCGTTAGTCAGGCTTTAGATAGGACTAATTGGATAAGCCTTTTGAGCCATTTAAGAAGGGTTATATCGCCATTAAGTAGGGGTCAAACGCATTTTGAAGCGAGAGATTTACATGGCACCCATTGGGGTAGATTATGTCCGTTTGAGACTCCTGAAGGAATTAATTGTGGACTAGTTAAGAATCTGGCATTAATGACATATATATCTGTAGGCGTAGAAGAGCAAGACGTTGAAAGAATTTTGAGGAACCAAGGAGTAATATTAATGGATGATATAATAAAAAGCTCATCAGAAAATGATAGCAATATAATATCTATTGTAAACAACGGAGCTAAAGTATTTTTAAACGGTAGTCCTATAGGTTATGTTGAAAATGGTGAAGAATTAGTTAAAAAATTAAGGGAAATGAGAAGGAAAGGAGGACTTAGCTTTGAAGTAGGAATTGCATTAATAAAAGGTGAAAATTCTAATGAAGTTTATATAAATACTGATGAGGGTAGATTGTTAAGACCGTTAATAATTGTAGAAAACGGTAAACCAAAATTAACTAAGGAAATAATATCTAAAGTTAATAATGGGGAATTGAAGTTCTGGGATCTTGTTAGAATGGGCGTAGTAGAGTTAATTGATCCTGATGAAGAAGAAAATGCTTATATAGCTGAAAGGGTTGAAGATGTAAACAATGATACAACTCATTTAGAATTATGGGTTACAGGTATATTTGGAGTAGCAGCATCAACAATTCCATTTATGGAACACAATCAAAGTCCTAGAAACACTTATCAGTCTGCTATGGCTAAGCAAGCATTGGGTTTGTATGCGTTAAATTATAATTTAAGAATGGATAGTCATGCCTATTTACTTCATTACCCGCAAAAGCCTATTGTTCAAACAAGACATTTAGAAGAAATGGGATATAATCAAAGACCGTCAGGGCAAAATTTTGTTGTAGCTTTTATGTCTTTTACAGGTTATAATATAGAGGACGCAATAATATTTAATAAGACGAGCATTGATATGGGTTTAGGTAGGGCTCATTTCTTCAGAGTTTATCCTGCAACTGAAAATGATTATCCGGGAGGTTTAAGCGATAGAATAACTGTTCCATCACCAAAATTATATGATCACAAAGGAGACCAATATTACATTAAGCTAGGACCAGACGGTATTGTCGAGCCAGAGGCAGAAGTTATAGGAGGAGATGTTTTAGTTGGTAGAGAAAGCCCTCCGAGGTTTATAGGTGAAGAAAGGGTAATTGGGCCTGGAGTCCTTTCAAAAAGAGACACAAGCGTTCAGCTTAGATATGGTGAAAACGGAATTGTTGATACTGTTATGATAACGCAAACATCTGAAAGAAATAAATTAGTTAAAGTAAAGGTAAGAGATTTAAGAATACCTGAATTAGGCGATAAATTTGCAAGTAGACATGGCCAAAAAGGAGTAGTTGGTATGCTCTTCCCGAGATACGATATGCCTTATACAGAAGATGGAATAACCCCTGATATTATTGTTAATCCTCACGGAATACCATCAAGGATGACTGTAGGTCAACTATTAGAAATAGTTTCTGCTAAAGCCGGTGCCTTGTTGGGTAAGTTTGTTGATGGCACACCATTTTACAAAGAAGATACAAATAACTTGCAATTTGTTTTAGTTAAAAAAGGATTTGATCCTAGTGGAAAAGAAGTAATGTACGATGGAAGAACTGGAAGGATTATAGAGAACACAATAACAATAGGCATAGCATTTTATCAAAGGCTTTATCATATGGTTTCAGATAAGATGCATGCAAGGGCAACCGGAAAAGTTCAATTACTAACTAGACAACCAACTGAAGGGAAGGCAAGACAAGGTGGGCTTAGATTTGGTGAAATGGAAAGGGATTGCTTAGTAGGGCACGGGGCTACAATGATGCTTAGAGATAGAATGTTGGAAAATAGCGACGTATATGTTATGCATATTTGTAACTTGTGCGGTCATATAGCTTGGTATAATAGCAAGAGAGGAGTTTATGAATGTCCAATACATGGTGATGCAGGAGACATAAGACCGGTAAAGGTACCTTATGCATTTAAATTATTCTTGCAAGAGATAATTAGTATGGGCGTTAAGCCAGAAATAAAAATTTCTGATAAAATTAAAGTTATGAGAAAAATTGTTGGGGAGCCTTATGAACAAAACGAGTCTCCTGATAACAATTCAAGCAATAGTGATGATAATTCAAAAACAATGAAACAAGAAGTTGAAGGAGGAGGTGCTTGAAATGTCGTATACGGCAAATTATAAAGAAAGTGAGAAATATTTAATAGAGAAAATACACTTCAGTCTTTTAAGTCCAATAGAAATTAGAAAAATGGCAAAAGTAACAGTGATAAGGCCAGAAATCTATGAAGCTGATGGATCGCCAGTATCTGGAGGAGTTAGAGATCCGCATTTTGGTGCAATTGAGCCAGGCGAAAGATGTCCTGTTTGTGGTAATACTAGAGAAGACTGCCCAGGTCATTTCGGGAAGATAGATTTAGCTAGACCTGTCTTATTGCCACATTTAGGAGATAAAATAAATGTTATTTTACAATCAACGTGTAGGAATTGCGGTAGAATATTATTGCCAGATGAAAAGGTTGCATATTTAACAAGCATTTATGAAAAGCTTAAAGAGAAATGGCCCGTACTAGCGGAAACTTTTTCAGATGAAATTGCTAAACAAGCTTCCTCAGTCTCAGAATGTCCCCATTGTGGATACAAACAATTTAAACTCAAGTTTACAAAGCCTTTTAATTTCTATGAAGTAAGACCAGAAGGTGAAATCAGGCTTACACCAAGTGAAATAAGAGAGAGGCTTGAAAGAGTACAGGATAAGGATATAAATGTATTGGGAGTTAATTCCAAAGCAGCTAGACCAGAATGGATGGTGTTGACTGTTTTACCAGTACCTCCTTTGTCTGTAAGACCATCTATAACTATGGAAAACGGTTTAAGAGCGGAAGACGATTTAACTCACGCTTTAGTTGAAATTGTTAGACAAAATGAGAGGTTGAAGAACTTCCTGTCTTCTAATGCTCCAGAATCTATGGTGGAGGAAGCGTGGCAAACATTACAAAATGTTATTGCAGCGTATATAGATAATGAATTGCCAAATATTTATCAACTCTCTCATAGGGGTAGAAAGCAACTGAAAACAATTGCTCAAAGGTTGAAAGGAAAGGAGGGTAGACTAAGAGGTAATTTAAATGGAAAAAGGGTTAACTTTTCAGCAAGAACTGTAATTTCTCCAGATCCTTATATAAGCATAGACGAAGTAGGTGTTCCAGAGGAAATAGCAAAGATATTAACTTTGCCAATAGTTGTTACGTCTTATAATATTGAAGATGCTAGGAAATTTGTGTTAAATGGTCCATATAACTGGCCTGGTGCAATGTTTGTTTATAAGACAAAACAAAACGTAAAGATAGATCTAAGATATCAACGCAATTATAGGCAGCTAGCGGAAAGCCTTGAAATAGGCGATGTAGTGGAGAGACACTTAATTAATGGAGATATAGTATTATTTAACAGGCAACCTAGTCTTCATAGAATGTCTATAATGGCTCATAAAGTTAGAGTTATGCCAGGACGTACTTTTAGACTAAACCTTCTTGATTGCGCTCCATATAATGCAGACTTTGATGGAGACGAGATGAATTTACACGTTCCAAGACTTGAAGAGGCAAGAGCTGAGGCTCAAGAATTAATGCTTGTTGAGAATCAAATATTATCCCCTAGATACGGAGGGCCATTAATTGGTGGAAGGCAAGATTATATAAGCGGGTCGTATTTATTAACAGTAAAAACGACTTTATTAACAAAAGAAGAGGTTTCTTTGTTACTTGCTGCAGCAAACTATAAAGGTAAGATGCCTGAACCAGCCATTATAAAGCCTGTACCGTTATGGACTGGAAAGCAATTAATAAGTTTATTTTTACCTGAAGGCCTTAATTTCGAAGGAAGAGCAAAAATTAATGCAGGAGAACTAAAATGTGATAATGAAAGGTGTTTCTTCGATTCTTACGATATAATAAAGAACGGAAAGTTATTAATGGGTGTATTTGATAAAAATGCTATTGGGGCAGAACAACCTGAAAACGTTTTACATTATATAACATTAGAATACGGTTCTGAGAAAGCAAGAGAATTTTTAGACAATGTGTTTAGGATGTTTATTAGAATGCTTGAGATAAGAGGTTTCTCAATATCATTAAAGGAAGTAGAAATACCTAATGAAGCTAAGAGTAAAATTAACAGCATGGTTGAGCAGGCAAAGAAAGAAATTCAACAATTTATTAATGACTATAAAGAAGGAAACTTGGAAGTCATACCAGGAAGAACTCCTGAAGAAAGCTTAGAGTTGAAGATAATACAGAGGCTTCAAAAGCTAAGAGACGATGCCGGTAAATTAGCTATTAGCTATATGGACCCGTTTAATAATGCATTTATTATGGCTAGGACTGGTGCAAGGGGAAGCGATATTAACATTACGCAAATGGCCGCTATGCTAGGGCAGCAGACAGTTAGAGGTAAGAGGATTTCTAGGGGATTTAGAACCAGAACACTACCTCAATTCAAGCCTGGTGATTTGTCACCAGAAGCAAGGGGATTTATTATAGGTAACTTCAGGGTTGGATTGAAGCCCTACGAAGTATTTTTCCATGCAGCAGGAGGTAGAGAAGGTTTGGTTGATACAGCTGTTAAGACTTCGCAGAGCGGTTATATGCAAAGAAGGCTTATTAATGCCCTTCAAGATCTATACGTTGCATATGATGGAACTGTCAGAGACTCAATTGAAAATATAATACAGTTTAAATATGGAGAAGACGGTGTTGATCCAATGCTTACTTATCATGGAAAGGCAGTAAATATAGATAGAATAATTGAAAAAGCTAAGGGTGAATGAAAATGACACCAAGGAAGAAAAAATCGGAAGCTATAAAAGAAGAAGAAAAAAGGGAAGAACTTGATATTAAATTAAAGTCAGCTAAAGAAATACTACCGGAAAAGATATATAAAGAGTTAAGTGAAAAATTAGAAAAATCGGATTTAAGCGTTTCTCAAAAAATTTATGTTGTAGAGGAATCTGTTAGACGTTATATATCTTCAATGATTCAACCAGGGGAGCCTGTTGGTACTATTGCCTCTCAATCAATAGGAGAGCCTGGAACCCAAATGACTTTGAGGACATTTCACTATGCTGGGTTAATGGAGTTCGACGTTACTTTAGGTCTACCTAGATTAATAGAAATAGTTGATGCAAGGCATGAGCCTTCAACGCCAATAATGAGAATATACTTAGATGAAGAAAATAGGAATGATTTGGAAAAAGCTAAGGAAATAGCAAGAAAAATAGAATATACAATTATAAGCAATGTAGTTTCGGAAATATCTTATATATTAGGTGAACCTAGGATACAAATAGAGATTGACAAAGATTTGTTAGATGATAAAGGTGTTACTCGTGAAGAAATAATAGAAACTATTGAAAAGTTAAAAATAGGGCAAGCAAATATTGATGAAAATAATCAGAATATAATAAATGTAGAATTAAATAGTGATGTTATGCCAGAGGAAGAACTATATGATACAAAGGCTTTTAACGAAATAATATTAAAAATTAGGAAGACTTATCTTAAGGGAATAAAGGGTATAAGAAAGACTATGATACAGGAAAGGAATTATGAAGAAAACGGTGTAAAGAAAAAAGAATATGTAATAATGGCTGAGGGAAGCAATTTAGAGGAAGTTATGAAGATCCCAGGAATTGATACTAAAAGAATTGAAACAAATAATATCATTGAAATTTCCCAAGTATTAGGGATTGAAGCAGGAAGAAATGCTATTATTAAAGAAATATTGGATGTTCTTCAAAATTCCGGATTGGATGTTGATATTAGGCATGTTATGCTTGTTGCTGATATGATGACGTGGACAGGTAAGGTTAGGCAAATAGGAAGGTTAGGTATTGTTGGAGAAAAGCCGAGCGTTATAGCTAGAGCAGCATTTGAAGTCACAGTAAATCAAATATATAATGCAGCTATTACTGGTGAAGATGAGAAGTTTTATGGCGTAACTGAAAGCATATCAGCTGGATTGATACCTAAAGTTGGAACAGGGATAGCTATGCTAGGTATGGGAGCTACACCCATTAAACCCCCTGCAAATGATACGGAAAATAAATAAGTAGGATCTACTAATCCAGAAAGGGGGAATAGATATGTCAGTCTCGTTTGAAAAAGAATTAAAGAACCTGACAAAAAATGGAAAATACTACTTGGGTGTAAGTAAGGCAATTAAATCAATACTTAAAGGAGAGGCTAAAATGGTAATAATTGCGGACAATATTCCATTAAGATATAGAGAGAAAATAGAAATGGGGGCAAAACTGTCAAACATACCAATATACGTATTTAAAGGGACTTCACTAGAACTTGGAGCATTAATAGGAAAACCCTTTAAGGTATCATCGATAAGTGTAGTTGATACTGGAGATTCAAGAATATTGGACCTCATCGAAGGGTCTTAGGGTGCATGTGATGGAAAAGAGTAGTAATGGTGATAGAATAGATCTTGAGGAACTTAGGTATTTATCACTTTTTCAAGATTTAACAGGGGCTATGGCTTATAGATGTATTGCAGATAATGAAGGTAATAGAGTTTTTTACCTTGTTAACAAAAACGATTTGGGAAAAGCTATCGGAAAAGACGGTAAAAATGTGAAATCTTTATCAAAGATATTAAATAAGAATGTTGAAATTGTGGAGTACTCTGATAAGATAGAAGAGATGACAAAAAATCTTTTCCCAGAAATAACTGTATTAAAAGTCGATTTAATAGATAAAGATAACGTGAAAGCAGTCTACGTTAAAGTGAAAGATGACGAAAAAGGAAAAGCTATCGGAAAAGACGGTAAAAATGTAAAAAGAGCAAAAATAATACTAGGAAAACTTTATGGAGTAGAAAAAGTGGTGGTAAAGTGAAACAAAGCTTATATTCTGCTAATATAAACTTAAGATTAGAAAGGTGATAAGCAATGGGTGAAGGAAAATCGCCTAACGGACTATTTGCAGCAAGACAGCTAAGAAAGAAGAAAATGAAATTTAAATGGTCTCAAAATGAGTTTAAGAGGAGAATGCTTAAGTTAACTGAAAAATATGATCCATTAGAAGGTTCTCCAATGGCTAGAGCCATTGTTTTAGAAAAGGTTGGTGTAGAATCAAGACAACCAAATTCTGCATTAAGAAAATGCGTTAGATGCCAATTGATAAAGAACAAAAAAGTTGTTACTGCGTTTGTTCCAAAGGATGGAGGTATATTATATATTGATGAGCACGATGAAGTTATAATAGAAGGTATTGGAGGTCCAAAGGGAGGATCTTTAGGAGATATACCGGGAGTTAGATACAAGGTTGTAATGGTTAACGGGGTATCTTTAGACGCTTTATGGAAAGGTAAAAAGCAAAAAGTTAAGAGATAGAGTCAAAAAGTTATTACTCATTTTCTCCTTCATCGTCATCTTCATCATCATGATCCCCAGAGTCTTGATTTTGATCTTCCATATCTGCTAACTTTTTTGTAACATATATTGGCTTACCTGAAATTATTCCTAAATAAACTGCATGGCTTGGTATCATCTTTATAGTTAAATTTAATCCTTCAGACTCAAATTCAACGGAAGCTGTATATAATCCGTTGTTTGTATCCAGTTCATCTATAACGATCCTCTTTAATGTCTTTCCTATCAATTCTTTGAACTCTTCGTGGTTCATTAAAAATGAAAAAATTGATTGTCTTCTAGGGGGAACTTCGCCATCATTATAAGTTTTTATTGCTTCTGCAACATCGGCTGGAATATTTACTAGAGAAAATAGTCTTCCATCTTCTAAAGCTAGACTCAAGCCTATTATATATGTTCCATATCCGCTTCCAACATCTTGAATAATTTTGTAAAAAGTCTGTACATTCATTACTCTTAGCAAATCTTCGCTCAAATTCAATTCCCTCACTTTTAGCTTATTATCCTCCAAAATACTTAAGTTTAAGGTCTCTTAAGCTTTTATTATTGATTAAAGCTTTATTATCTAATATTGTTTATTTGTTTTTAGCTTTACCAAATTCTTTTAATTTTAGGGAAACAATATTTTTAAAAGCTATACCTACCTCATAAAATTAGGTGCGCGAGATTGAGCAATCAAATCAAAATACCAGAAATAGATAAAGTTGGTAGCGATTTAAGCAATATTAAGCTATTAGATAGATGGTCTTGGGAAGGAATAGAAATTAAAGATCCAAGCTTAAAGAAATACATAAGCCTAAAGCCAACATATTTACCTCATAGCGGAGGTAGACATGAGCATAAAAGATTTGGTAAGGCTGAAGTTAATATAGTAGAACGTTTAATTAACAGACTAATGTATCCAGGAAAAAATGGAGGTAAAAAAATGATGGCATACAATATTGTTAGAAATGCATTTGACATTATTTATCTGGAAACAAAAGAAAATCCTATACAAGTATTTGTGAGAGCTATAGAGAATGCCGCGCCAAGGGAAGAAACAACAAGGATTATGTATGGCGGTATTGTTTATAGGGTTTCTGTAGATGTGTCATCCCAAAGAAGGGTTGATTTAGCATTAAGATTTATTACTGAGGGAGCAAGAGAATGCGCTTTCGGAAGCTCAAAATCAATAGAGCAATGCCTTGCCGAAGAAATCCTATTGGCAGCTAAAAACGATCCACAAAGCTATTCTATTAAGCAGAAGGAGGAAATAGAGAGAATAGCTTTGAGCTCAAGATAACGACTTCTTTAATTTTGTAAATCGCATTAAGGTATCACCGTTTTTGCTATAAAAATTTTGTTTTGATTGAAAAATTCATGGTTTTATTAAGCATAGTATTTTTAAATCCCTGTTTAAGCTTAAAATGAGGGAAAAAGATAAATAAGAGAGGTGTAAATGCATGCCTGAGAAGCCGCACTTAAATTTAGTAGTTATAGGGCACATAGACCATGGTAAGAGCACGTTAACTGGACATTTACTATACAGGTTAGGTATAGTTGATGAAAAGAAGATGAGAGAGTTAGAAGAACAAGCTAAAAATGCTGGTAAAGAATCATTCAAGTATGCATGGATATTAGATAAAATGAAGGAAGAAAGAGAGAGAGGTATAACTATAGATTTGTCCTTTATGAAGTTCGAAACAAGGAAATATGTGTTCACAATAATAGATGCTCCTGGTCATAGGGATTTCGTTAAGAACATGATAACTGGAGCAAGCCAGGCAGATGCTGCAATGTTAGTAGTATCATCTAGGAAAGGTGAATTTGAGGCTGGAATGAGCCCTGAAGGACAGACAAGAGAGCACTTATTATTAGCTAAAACATTAGGTATTGAGCAAATGATAGTTTCAATAAATAAAATGGATGCTCCTGATGTAAATTATGATCAAAAAAGATATGAAGAAATAGCAAACACTTTAAGGAAATTTATGAAGGGATTAGGTTATAATGTTGATAGCATACCATTCGTTCCAGTTAGTGCTTGGACAGGAGACAATATAATTGAAAGAAGCCCCAATATGCCATGGTATAAAGGTCCAATATTAGTTGAAGCTTTCGATAACTTACAAGTACCTCCTAAACCTGTTGATAAACCGTTAAGATTACCGGTGCAGAACGTATATACAATACCTGGTGCAGGAACAGTACCAGTAGGTAGAGTAGAAACTGGAGTAATGAAGGTAGGCGATAAAGTAATATTTATGCCAGCAGGTGTTGGGGGAGAGGTTAGGAGTATACAAATGCACTACCAAGATTTACAGAAGGCAGAGCCTGGAGATAACATAGGTTTCTCGGTAAGAGGCGTTGAAAAGAACCAAATAAAGAGAGGAGATGTAGTTGGACCATTTGATGCACCTCCAACAGTTGCAGACGAATTTGTAGCAAGAGTATTTGTAGTATGGCATCCTAGTGCTATAGCCGTAGGCTATACACCAGTAATACACATACACACAGCTACAGTAAGCGCTAAAGTTATAGAAATAGTGTCTAAGCTAGATCCAAGAACTGGTAAGGAAGTTGAAAAGAATCCACAATTCTTAAAAGCAGGAGATGTAGCTATGATAAGATTCAAGCCTATAAAGCCAACAGTGATTGAAAAATACAGCGACTTTCCACAATTAGGAAGATTTGCAATGAGAGATATGAACAGGACTGTTGGTATAGGCATAGTTACAGAAGTTAAGCCGGCAAAGGTTGAAATAAAGAAATAAAACTAATATTTGGTGGAAAATTTGGCATTTAAAGTAAGGATTTGGCTATGGAGCACCAATGTAAAAAGCTTAGAATCAGTAGTAAACCAAATTAAAGAGATAGCTCAAAAAACGGGTGTTCCGATTAGAGGGCCAATACCATTGCCGACAAAGAGATTAGAATTACCTTTGCTAAGATTGCCTCATGGAGAAGGAAGTAAACATTGGGAGCATTGGGAAATGAGGATTCATAAAAGGTTAATTGATATTGAGGCTGATGAAAGGGTATTGAGAAGGTTAATGAGAATTCAAGTTCCTCCAGACGTATATATAGAAATTAAATCAGGAAAGTAATTTTACGTTTATTTTGTTCGGTTGATATTTTTATTATTGAGCCGGGGTGCCCGAGCGGTCCAAGGGGACAGGCTGGAGACCTGTTGTCCCGAAAGGGACACGCGGGTTCAAATCCCGCCCCCGGCGCTTATTAGTTAAGGGAATTCAATTTGCATTAAAATTGTTGAAAACTGATTAGGTATAATATAAAAATGTTTTTTATATAAACTTTTGATAAAGCGAACGACAAACCTCGCCCCTTCTAGAAGGGTAATTTTTTAAATCAAAAATACTGTTTCTATTTGAGATGCTCTCCAGATGCCTTCGTCTGGTCAACTCTTAAAGCATGAGGAGCGGGAGCCGATTTCTCCCGCAATACCAGATGAAGGTATCTACGAAGTTAATTATACAAATAAGAGAACAAATGTTATCCGCATTCTTCCAAATGGTTTTCAGAAAAGGAAGCTCAGAAGGCTATCTAATATATCAGCAAAACTCTTCAACGAGTTGAACTATGAGAGGAGGCAACAATTCTTTCATAAAAAGAAAGTTGACTTCAATAAAACGTGGAACAAGTATTATGAAAAGTATAAGGAAGAGCTAAAAGTTAATGCTCAAGCAGTTATGCAGAAGAATAATGAAGCTTGGTCATCTTTCTTTTCTTTAATAAAGAAAAAAGGAAAACTACCAAAACATATGAAGCATATAAAACCACCAGGATATTGGATTGATAAAGATACTAAAAAGAGAAAGCTTTTACTTGTTGTTAGACAAGACAGATATGTTATAAATGAACAAAACCATAAACTCATCCTCAAGGACTTCAATCTAGAAATAGATTTTGCTGGTAGACTAAAATGGTATGGAAAACAAGGTAGATTGGAGATATACTATGATGAGACTGAAAATGCATGGTATGCCTCAATACCTGTTGAAGTAGGTGTTGAAATAACTAAAAAGGGAAAGGAGAGCAAATATATTATTTATGGTGAAAGGAAGGCAATACAAGTTGAATTGCCTAAAGGTAACAAAGTTGCTTCAATAGATTTAGGTATAAATAATTTGGCAAGCGTAGTATTAAACGATGGCACTTGGTTTCTTTACAAAGGTGTTAAAACTAAGGAGGACTATTTTTATTTAGAGAATAAGATAGAGTAAGTACAATCCTTAGCAGATAATACAAAAAACATTGGTGAATATGAAGCATATGATGAATTATTAAAAGAGAAGAGAAGACTTTTTAAGAAATTAACCAAAAGGCTTCTTCACTTGTATAGGAATTTAGCATCTCACCTAATGAAGAGGTTACACGAATTAGGTGTTTCAACCATTTATTTAGGTTACCCATTTAACATCGCACAAGATAAAGGAAACAAATTTACAGCAAACATGTGGTCTTACCGTAAATTAATTGATACAATTGAACTTAAAGCACAAGAATATGGCATTAAAGTATATGAAGTTATAGAATATAATACCTCAAAGTATTGTGCTTATCATATTGTAGAAGTTAAAAGAAATCCTAGAGGAGTTATTAATTGTCCATTAAAACATAAACTTCATTCTGATTTAAATGGGGCTTTAAACATATTAAAGAAAGTAACAGGTAAAATCTTATCATCAATAAAGAAACCCCTATCTTTTATTGTAGAACATAACAGAGTAGCACCCGTAAAAAGGGTGTAACCCTTAAGACCTCAGGGAACTCGCCCTTCAGGGCGGGGAGGAGGTCAGATATTAAGTTTTTCTCCTGTTATGTTTTTAATTAAATATTTATTTTAATATATAGTATAAATTAT
>NZ_JAWDMQ010000011.1:0-34576 GCF_046536515.1 Caldisphaera sp.
TTGATATAATTATCTAAATCAATTTTTTTAGCAACAGGAGACAATACCTTTTCTGAGAATTCCCTAACTGAACTCCTCAACAAATCAATATCAGATTTTGCACTCAATTTAATACACCAATTAGTACAACTATAGTGAAAAATATATATTTTACACTATGAACAATATTGTATAAAAAACCAAATTCTTGTAATAAAAATATATTACTTAGAAAATTTCTCTAAGTAGTGTGATAACTATGTTCGAAAACGAAGTCGTTAAGGAGGTTCTTAATAAATATAGGAGAATATGGTCAATAGGTCATGCTATGGGATTAATGGGCTGGGACAATGAAACGTATATGCCCCCGAAAGGTAGCGAAGAAAGAGGCTATGCATTTGCAGAGTTAAGCACGTTATTGCAAGAAATTTTATTGAGTGATAGTTTTGTCCAACTAGTTGAAAAAGCAAAAAATCAAGAAAACTTAAATGATTTTGAAAAAGGAGTAGTTAGAGTATTAGATAGAGAAATATCAATATTTAAGAAACTTCCTTCATCATTAATATACGAGATATCAAAGACATCTGAAGAAGCTTTCCATGCATGGAAGATAGCTAGAGAAAAGAACGATTTTAGTATATTTGCACCATACTTAGATAAAATAATCAAACTTAACATAGAAAAAGCTGAAAAACTTGGTTATGAGGAAGAACCTTACGATGCTTTATTGGACTTATTTGAGGAAGGTCTAAGAGCAAGGGATGTTTCAAATATTTTCACTTATTTAAGAACTAATTTAAAAGTTTTATTGGATAAAGTAATAATGCAGAATTATTTTTATTTTGAACCAGAATTGGAAAAAATTAAATATGAAAAAGAAAAAATGGAGAAAGTTAATTTAGAAGTCTTAAATTTACTTCAATATCCATGGGACAGGGCTAGATTAGATGTAAGCCCGCACCCATTTACTCAGGGTTTAGGTATTAATGATGTAAGAATCACAACAAGATATGAAGGTCACGATTTTAAGAGATCTTTATTTAGCGTTGTCCACGAATTTGGTCACGCTACTTATGAGCTTCAAATTGATGAAAATTTAAAGATGACGCCAATAGGTGGAGGAGTTAGTTTAGGTATACATGAAAGTCAAAGCAGATTTTGGGAAAACATAATAGGCAGGAGCTACCAATTTACAACTATAATAAAGCCTGTATTAGACAAGAACTTAGAATTTACAAAAAAATATACAGAAGAAGAACTTTTCAGATATTTTGCTAACGTTAAACCAAGTTTAATAAGAACTGAAGCTGATGAGTTGACATATAACTTTCACATTTTGTTAAGATTTGAAATGGAAAGGCTTATGTTGAAAGGTGAAACAAAAGTTAATGATTTGCCAGAAATTTGGAATCAAAGTATGGAAGAACTTTTGGGAATTAGACCTAAAACTTTTAGCGAGGGAATTCTTCAAGATGTTCATTGGAGCCATGGAGATCTAGGTTATTTCCCAACATATACATTAGGAAACATTGTTGCAGCTCAGGTAAGAGAGTACTTGCTAAAGAATATACCATTATACGACCTTATAAATGAAAAAAGATTTAATGATATTAAAGAAAATTTAAGGGAATTAATCCATAAATATGGATCTACTTATAAACCTAAAGACCTATTAATTATGAAGCTTGGGGAAGCATATAATCCAGAATATCTAATAAAATACTTAGCAGAAAAATATTTAAAGTAAAAGAAAAAAGTAATCAAAAAATTTAACAACCTTTTTTCTTCGTCTTAGTTGCCTTCTTTTCTTCTTTCTCTGACAACTTATTCACCTAAAATAATTTTTTAAATAGTCATTTATAAGCGATAATACATATTTTTAAGATGATAGGATTTTAAGCAACTTTATTATTCATAAACATATATAAAGGTTAAAAGGATTTTATTAAGCGAGAAGAGATGGATAGAAATTGCGAGAATCAGGAGGAAATAATAAAGAATATGTTGGAAAAGAGAAAGAGAATAGAGATATTGAAAATGGAGTTGGAGGAAGTTTCGAAGGATATAAATCAGATGGAGATTATAAGGAATATAATAATAGACTATATGATGACTCATGCAAAGAATTACTACGAAAGCTAGCAGAAATATCTTCTGAAGAATCATCATTAGTTTTCCGTATTTATAAGTTAAGGGAGGAAGCAAAATATATGGCATTAGAACTCTCTGGACTTTTATCACAATACAAATTATTAGGGGGAGATTATAAAGAATTCCAAAAATTTTTTGAAGATATGTTTGAAAAATATGTTGAAAATGCTTCATTCTAAGTCAATTTTAGTTTCGATTTTCTATTTACTTCAAAAAATTAGTAAATCAAATTTTGCCAGGTATATGAGAATGTAAAAGTTCAACATTTTAAGCATAATAAAATTACAATCCAATAATTTATTTTATATTAACAAAATTAATATTAAATTAAAAAAGTTTTCTAATTAAATCAAAAATGGTGGTAAAAATGAAACATAGGATTAATGGAAATTTTATTATTGCAAAATTAGAAAAAGATGAAGATCTAATGTTTCAAATAGAGAATCTAGCAATTATATATAAGATAAATGCGGGTATTATTTTATCAGGTATAGGTATGTTAAAAAACTTTGAAGTAGGCTATTTTAATGGATCAAATTATGATACTATAAGTGTAAATGATAGATATGAATTGGTTTCAATGCATGGGAGTATAACTAAAAACGAACCAAAGCTTCATATTCACGTTGGTCTGGCATCTCCCAAGAAGGAATTAATTGGAGGACATTTAATTAAAGCAATAGTAGATCCTCAAGTTGAATTGACTATATTAAAAATTGATGGATCCTTTTCAAGAGTTTACAACCCTATAACAAATTTAAAAGAATTCGATCCTACTAAATGAGTTATAATTTATTAACTTCATCTATTATTTCTTTAATTTTTGTTTTATTTTCGCTATTTTCTTCTCTTAGGGGCATTCTAACATAACTTTTGATAGGGCTGTCTATCAACTCAAGAGCAGCCTTTGTTGCGCTGGAATTAGAAAAACCTATGTCATATATCTTCGATACCTTCAATATTTTTTTGTTTAATTCTAAAACCTTTGTATAATTGCCATTTACAAATTCTCTATATAATTCTACATGCAATTTAGGAAATACATTTGCTAATCCAGATACTGTACCATCTCCTCCCATAATTAAAACAGGTAAGAACATTTGAGCCATACCAGTTAATATATAAAAATCTTTTCTTAATCCTTTCACAGCATCTATGCTTTTTCTTATATAATCAAAGCTATCATATGTAATTTTGACCCCAATAACATTGCTGTATTCCTTTGCTAATTTTTCATATGTGCTTACTGGTATTACAGTTCCCGTTGTAATCGGATTGTTATATAATATTATTGGAGCATCTAAAGATTCAGCTATTTTTGAAAAATGCATGTATAGTTCATTTTCGCGAAGTTTATAAAAGTAAGGTGGCATAACAATTAGTCCATCTGCTCCGTAATCTAAATAAACTTTGCCTAAATATATGGATAATTGTGTTGAATTTGTTGTAATGCCTGGTAATATTAAGACTTTTTTATTTGAAAATTCAATGGTTTTTTTAACAAAGTTTATCAGTTCTTCTTCTCTTAAGCTTACAAATTCGCCTGTAGTTGAATTTGGAAATAAACCATTTACACTGTTATTTATTGTATAATCTATAAGCCATTTTAATCCATCATAATCTATCTCTCCATTATATTTAAAAGGAGTAATCATTGGAACTACTATACCTTTAATTTCCAAAATTATCACCCATTATATCTAAAATTATAAAAGTTAATAAATTCAGGTGTATAATTAAGTTTTCATATAGTTATATCATCAAGTTTTTTTATTTGCAAATTATTTGTATCAAAACCATAAAAATACCACAAGCTTGATCCTAATAAGCCTGTAAGCCAAAATAAAATGTCATAAATTTGGAAAAATGCTATGCTTAGACCATGTGTAAATAATACAGAAAATATATAAATAATCCAACCCGATGCTCTTATAATAGATATTCCAGTTGCTCTGTATCTTGTTTTGAGCAGCTCTCCTTCAAGTATTAGTCTTGTTCCCCACGTTAATTGCGTAAATAAGCCGTTTATTAATATTAAAGATAAAAATAAAAAGTAATTATTGAATATATGTACTGCAACAAGTAAGATTAATGAAGATAAAATACCACCAATGAAACTGTATAATGTAAATGAAGTCCTTTTAATTTTGGTAATAGTAAAATAGCCTAAAATACCCCCAACAATGTTTCCTAAATTAAAGAGAAAAACTATATAATAGGTTAAATTAGGATAATAGTATGGTCCAATTACCCAAGATATTAAACCATATGTTAAGATAGTTGAAATAGATATTAATAATAAAGGAATTAATTTTCTTCTATTTTCATTAATAAAACTTATATTTTTTGAACTAGATAAAATCCAAATTTCAGATTCGGGTAGCTTTTTTCTAAAAAAGTAAGAGGTTATTAAAGAAAGGAGTAAGACTATGCTTATTGTTAATTTAACTACAAAATAATTTTGGAAAAATATGAATATCATTGATGACAAAAGAGCTCCAAAATTAACAAAGTTTGTTATTAGCATCATAAATTTTCCTCTATCATTTGCATTTAGGTTTTCAGTTAAATAAGAAATAATAGCTGGCTCATCACCTCCTGCTATGGAAAAGAGTAAAAGGCTTATTCCTATTAATGATACATAAGAATTAAATAAAAGAAATAGCATTATTCCAAATGAAAATAAGATAGGAGTAATTACTAGCACCAGTTTTCTACCATATTTATCTGCAATATGACCAAATAAAATATTTCCAATCAATAGGGAGGCTGGAGGTACTATAAGAAGATATAAGTCTATGATTTTTGGATAAAAATTCAATTGAGTTAACAAAGAACCTAATGTAATTGAAAAACCGTATAGAAATATTGATGTTGATGTGCTTATGAATGTATAAGCCCTCATCTTTTTGTAATCTTCCATATGGATACCCTATCCTATTCAGCCTTTCTAGTTTAAATGTATAGTTTTGTTATGTATAAAAAGAGTAAATAGAATACAAAAGCTAAATCAAAACAGTAAATATCAATAATTGTATACCCATGGTGTAACTTCTTGTTTTCAGTTTACGTTATCTCAATATTTAAATAAATTTATGGGATATCTTTAGTGATTTAATTAATCCCTCATGATCTGTTGGTGAAGAAAACAAAATTCCGTCTACATAATTTTCAACACTTTGAATCGCTTCATCCAATTTATCTATATGAACCAATTCCTCCTTTGGTAAATGCTTTAATAAAAATTCTTTGTTATTTTCTGTTATTAATACAAAATATAAATATAGTTTAGAATTTTGTTCTTTGACCTTTTTTGATACTTCCTTAAGTTTTTCGCTAAACCATGGTCTAGTTATTAAATAAAATGATGCTCTGCGTTTTATTCTTTCATTTATCTCGTTAATGGATTTATTTAGATTTAACAACAATCCCAAATTTGTATCTGCATATTTTGATCTTATAACATTTATAGCTTCATCGGGTGTTACATCTTCAATTTTATTGCCTACTAAAGGCACATCTCCTCTAACCAATAAGAAATTGTTTATTTGATTCATTCTAAGAGCAGTTATTGTGTTTAATAAATTAAGTCTATTAACATCAAATAAACGTATATTTGTTATAATGTTTGCATTATCAAAATTATCTTTTATCATACAAGATATTATAGAAGATGATGGAGAAGGTATTCCTAAAGGTGCATCGGGTATATCTATAAGGTCTGAATATTCTATTAGATCTTTCGCATGTCTCAATAGTTTTTCTTTATTGCTATACGGTGTTAGCTCAGCTATTATTTCTTTCAACTCAATCACCTACGGCTTTGTGCTTATCAAAAATCCTAATAACCCTATGAGCATAGCTATTAAGGAAATATTTTTATTTTTTGTAGATATTTCTTTTGTTGGCTTTATTATAGTAAATATTGATGATGCGATAAAAATTATGTCAACTATAGATATTGGTATTATGTAAATTATTGGATATACCTTGTTCATAATAACTGGTAATGGGCTTAAAGAGACTGCAATAGCATAAAATATAAATGCTATTACTGCTGCAGTTCTTCTTCCGAAAATTACTGCTAATGTTTTAACTCCTGCTATTTTATCTCCTTCTACATCAGAAATGCCCTTTGTTATTTCCCTAGCTATTCCGGATAAAAATATCATTAGCCAATAAATCATGATGTTTAGATTCAGTTTATTTATCATGGCGGCTCCATATAATAAAGGAACCCCCATAGAGTATGCTACCATTATGTTTCCAATAAATCCTGATTTTTTCCCTTTTCTATTGTATAAGATTGCTATGAAATATGAAATTAATGCTATTAAGAAAGTCATTATTCCAGTTAAAACAGAAAAAATTAAACCCAAAATAGTAAATAGATAAAACATTAAGTAGGCCTTATCTACACTAACCCTGCCTGAAGGTAATGGTCTATTGGGGTTGTTAACTCTATCTATATTAATATCTATTATGTCGTTTAATATCATCGAACTTGATGATATAAAAAAACCTGTTAGGAAACCAAATATTAATATATGAATATAAGGTATTTGTCTTCCAGAAGCAATAAATGAACCTACAATTACAGAAAAGCCTATCATTATGTCGTTTAACGGCCTTATTAATTTAATGTAGTCTTTAATCATTTTAATCAGCTCATTATTTTTATTATCCCCTAGCGTTATATTAATAAGAGGGATTAAAAATGGAATCTAGTATTGAATCACAAATAGGAAAAATTGCTGCTAAATTTAAATATCCTGATTCAAGGGTTTTATATCAAATTACCTCTACATTATCAGAAATAATAGAGGAGGCAAACTTTGAAATTAAAAAAGAATTTATAAAAATAGTAGCAACGGATCCCGGAAAGATAGCCTATATAGAAATTAATATGCCTTACGAAACATTTTTAGAGTATGATGTTACCAAGGATATAAACATGGGAGTTAATGTACAATCACTTAATAATATAGTGTCTAGGGGTAAAAAAGGAGATAATGTTTTGTTTTTAGTATCTGAGCAAAATATATTAATTAAAATTGAAGGAGATGTAATAAAGAAATATTTAATCCCAAATATAGAGGTTTCTATAGATGTTCCCAAGGAAATTAAGATAGATTTTGATACGAGAGTTGTTGTTATAGGTGATACATTTAAGAAAATTTTATCAGATGCCAGCTCTTTTGGTGATATAGTAGAGCTAGTGGCTGATGAGAATAGTTTTAAAGTTAGAGCTAAGACTGAAGGTCCAAGAGCAGAAGTAAATTTGACCAAAGGCTCTACCTCATTAATTGAATTAGAAACTAAAGGAAAGTCTGTTAGTTCATACGATGTTAATTATTTAAAGAATGTTTTAAATTTAGCAAAAATTGCTGAAACTGTTGAGATAAGGTTTTCAAGTGAAAAACCTATAGAACTAATATTTAATGCACCCGATAAGAGTAAAATAAGGTATTTGCTAGCCCCAACAACTCAATAAATTATTAAAGAGTTATCATATGTTAGCTCTCCAGGGAAGGGACTTTTAACTATTTCTTTGATAGGGTCTCCATTGGAATAGCAAATGGAATTTAAAATAGCTTCAATATTATCAGATCCCTTAATTACAATTCCTTTCTTAGACTTAGCCATTTTATTAATTATATTATCGTTGCCAAATACTATTGTTGTGCTTGAGCCTGACATCATTTTTGCTATAGATATTGCCTCCGTACAGCTTGAAACGCTTGTAGATGTTAACACTGGTGCTTCTATATCATTCCAAAGTATTTCTGAATTCTTAGCTATATTATCAATCAGTGTTGGTTCTATATACCTTCCATTTGTTAACCCCCCGGTTAACAATGATCCTCCTTTATATATAGCATCATTAATTAGCTTTGTTGATCTATCTGCAATTTCTTTGTTTTTTAATGGTCCTATTTCTTTTCCCTCCAATGGATTCCCAACAAGTGACTGAGAGAATCTATCAGCAATAGATTCTATTATCTCATCTTTTAAGCGTTCAAGAGAAATTAACCAGCTTATCGATCCACATGCTTGACCTGAATGCTTTAATGCGAGCTTTGCTATTATATTGGAAAGCAAGTCAACATTTTCAGGTAAGCTGCATAAAATAACAACAACTCTTCCTGCACAATTAGCAATAAACTTACCCGATAAGTTTTTCATCAAATTTTTATAATTAATTTTTTTTCCGTAAAAATAATATACGAATTCTTCATTATCAAATAAATCTATATATGACATCCCCCTTGTCGGTAAAAATGAAATGGAATCTAAAAAAGATGAATCGGAAAACATGGAGATAGCGGAAAGGATTGAAACTAAAGAGTATGAAGAAGGTTTAACTATTACAGGTGTTCCTGAAATTAATGAACGTGTTATTGATGAGATTGTCGTAAAGAATGGAGATGTAAATGCTGGAAAAACAATGCTTAATCCCTTTTCTAATTTTATTTGTGTAGTTATACTGCTTGAGTCAGATAAAAATGATATAGGCCCATCCCTTGTTGAAGTTTCGCTATTAGATAACAAAGTCCATGAATTTTCCATAATTTTTTCTGCAGATTGAATTTCTTCCCTTGATAATTCTATGCTTTTTCCGGTTTCTAAAGATACTATTCTAGAGATATTTTCTTCGTATTTTTCTATTTTGCTAGATATTTCAATTATTTCTTCTATTCTATTATAAATATTAATTGATTTTAAAGAGTCAGATTTCAAAGATGTTTCTATTGCCTTTTTTATATCACTCTGGTTAGGTAATCCAAAATTATAAGGCTCATCTAATATGTTTTCCTTCCATATCCTTATCTCTCCTTCTATAGGTTTTCCATTTATTACATAAGGTAATCCGTTTCCATCAGATGTAACAAATGCTGGTTCAATAGCTTTTAATTCTTTTAATATTAATCCCATGAATATCACCTGAACGAAACGGGTTCTTCTGGATATCCTGAGACTCTGTTTATATAAACGGCAAGTGCAAATAGTACGCTACTAAGCCTATTAATTGACTTATAAACGATATCATCAAAATTAAATTCCCTGCCAGCTTTTATTAAAGCTCTCTCAGCTCTTCTAACAACTGTTCTAGCTACATGCAATGTAGCTGCTGATTGCGTACCAGCTGGTAAAACAAAGTTCTTTAATGGAGCTAGACCATAATATTTGTCTGCCATATTTTCTAGCTTTAACACATCATCTTCGTTAATAGCCTTTACACCCGATACATGAAATCCTATTCTAAATGTAAGGTATTGAAGATCCCTAAGATCACTTTCTATATCTTTCATATGCGATGGTAAAAATGATCTAGCTAACCCAATTAAACTATTTGCTTCATCTAAAGTACCAATGAGTTCTATTATGGGATGGTCTTTAGGAACTCTAGTTTTTAATAGATTACAATAAGTGCTTCCGTCATCTCCTGTTCTTGTAAATATGTGACTCAATAGCTACACCCAAATTAATATGCATACTTAGAGATTTTAATAATATGTTATATTTGCTGATATATCATAATGGGCGGTTAAAGGAGTAGTAGTTTGCGCAAAAACATAGCCCATCCTAAATGCAAAGCTTTCTATTAACATCATTCTGTCCTGAAGCCTTGGCAAGTACTCCATGGCTTCCTTTGGGATTGAGATTTTTTCTAATTGACTTTTTTCTGTCCTCAATATAACTTTTGTATTTGCTAGTTGAAGTATAATATCATTAAGGTCTGAGGGAGAATGCGTGCTAAATATTAATCCAACACCTCTAGCTCTTCCTAGCCTTGCAATTTTCGATATCATTGCAGATACTTGCCTAATTGCATCTGAGTCCTCCTTTACCTTGCTCTCATTTTGGAAGAATTGATGTGCTTCATCTATAATTGTCATAATGTTAGGTGTTTCTATTCTTTGTGCCCAAGACTTATGTTTCCATGATATTAGTTTATCTAAAGTTCTATAAGTTACAGCTCTTAATGCATCGAAACCAGCAAAATCTAGACCCCATTTTAAGTCTAAAACTATAGGAATATTTTCGTCATTAGCAATATTTACTATAGTCCCCCAATCAGGTTCGTTAATTAATACTAATTTATTTTGTTGTCTTATTATAATGTCTATAACTTGAGTTTCAATAAGTGAAGATATCCTTCTATATAACGCTTTTATGGTCTCTTCATGAGGTCTAGCTTTAAGTAATATATCAATGTATTCCCCTATAGCATCTAAAAATGTAAAGTTATAGTTACCTATTTTTAGGTTTTCTATATCAATATTATCGGAATTAATTATATAGGGCTTTACATACTCTAAGGCTTGTTCCAACAATTCATCCTTTTCATCATAATTGGTTTTACTATAATAGCTAGAATTTTTATTAAAAGATTTATAAATTGATTTATCGACAAATATTGACAATGCTCCATAAATGGCCTGGATTGGTGAATAAACTCCGTGGTTTTTCTTAAACTTTTCTCTCATTTTTTTAAGAAGGTCCTTTGCTAGTGGAGTTAAACCTGGCAGAAGTGGGGAAAGGCTGTCTGTACTCGTTTCAAGAGTGTTTATTACATATGGAATAAATATCAATCTGAATGGATTCTTAGTTTCCATTGCCATAATTTTATAGTTTTCTATTTGGTTAAACAAGATATTATCATTTATTAATGGTGAAAATGTTTCATAAAAGTATTTTTTAGCAATTTCTTTTAATGTTCTATTAATATCAATTTTATTGGTATCTAATTTATTTTCTATTAAATCGTATGATATAGGAACGACAGAAATTATACCTTTAAGTTGTCTTACATCTTTATAGCAACTTTTTACTACTTCTTGAGGTGCAGGAGATATATTGTTTGGGATTGGTAGCTGTACAAAATCTTGGTTTAGGTCAATAATTATAGATATAGGATGCTTTTCAAGCTGATTATACATGCTCACTATCATGTTTTTTAATAAAGTTGTCTTACCGCTTCCAGTTGTTCCTAATATAAGTATGTGATGGTAAAGCGCGCTAAGAGGTAATCTTACTGGTATTTGGCCGTTTTTTACTAAGCCTGAAGGAGTGCTTAGTGCTCCAAACGTTATTCCTTCTTTAGGCAAATCTAATAGTTTAATTAAAATATCAGGGTTCGGGTCTACTACTGGTGATTGCGGTTCAATGCTCTTAGTTGCAGGTCTAGGGCTTTTGTCATCCTTAGACATCTCTAAAACGAGTTCACCCTTTACCAAAGTATTTGTTATTAAACCTCGGGGTTCAATGCTATTTACTATTTGGCTTATTGGTGGTTCTAATCCTATAGCAGCCAATTCATCTTTTCTAATTATACTTTTTATCCTAATTAAAACTTTCCTTAAATCTTTTGGATCAATTATAATTAAATAATCGCCAACTTTATGAAAAGGAGCATCGGGTTCAGAATAGTATGTACTTGGATCAATTATAAACTCGATCTCAGAATTTTCCTCTACTTTAACTTCGCCATATCTAGAAATTTTTCCTATTATCTTTCCATCTTTTTTAGCCTCTTCATATGACATTAATAATAGTTTTTCAAGTTTATTAGCTTGATCTTCTGCATTATTCAGAAACTCCTCATTTAGCCCTATTGTTTCCTTTTTGTCCATTCAGCTTCAGCCTCTCTAAGAGTGTCATAAGATATTGGAGCTCCTCTACCAACTATTGTATTAACAAGTAAATCTTTTAAAACTTGAGTTATCATTTTTCCTCTTTTATCGCTATAAGCAATTGTTATAGATTCTGTATTTTGCTTTGTTATAGAATCGTTAATTAATGCCTGGACTGGTTCAGTATTGTAGTTGTTAGTTAAAATATCTAAAGTCTTTTCTGTATATTCTAGTCTAAATATCCTCCCTTTATTTATACTTTGAAACTTGCTTGGAGGTATTAAAACATATTCAATTATTTTTTCTAGTCCATTAGATTTAACCTTAATTTTAGGAGTTGTTAATATCTTTCCATAATAATCATTATAGCAGCTAGAATATAGCATCTTTTGTATTATTAGTGAATCATTAAAGTTAGTATAATGCCCAATACATTGTTCAAATGCATCTGCGAATTCCTGTAGTTTTCCTAATATTTTTCCTCTTTCAAGCCTTTTCACAACACCAATAACTGGTATATCTTGCTCCTCAAGCATTTCTACGCTTTTTACTCTGTTTAACATTAATTCAAACCTTAAGTTATCATTTTTATTATCTAACAAAAATATTGGCCCATCTAGCATTACAACGAATTTTTTACCTTTGTTTTTAAAATATTTTCCCAATGCATTAGAAGGTTCTATTAATGCCCAGGATTCTAGTTTAAGCCTTGAATAATCCATGAATTTAGATATATCATCTTCTCTATCTAAGAAACCTATTTGATTAATTGCTCCGTTAGTATTATCAGAAATATTTAAATCATCTGATGCTACATATATGAAAGGTTCAGGTTTTACTGGTATGTATGCTAAATCTGGGTACAAATATGGCCAATCGCTTAACTCTACTGGTCCTTGGCCAGATATTGAAACTGCAGAAATCATTATATCTGCTTCTGGAGTTATTATAGCTCTGCTGCTTGAATCTATACCTATCATGAAAAAGTTTTTATCTTGTGAAATTTTTTTACTGTTAAAAAACCTTGATGAGTATTCATAGAGTTCAACATTGGTTTCTACTTCATTTATATCATCATTATCAATTATATCTTTTAAAGTTAGGGAGAATTTTTTCTGAGTTGAAGTAGTTTTATATGATTTTACTATATCATTTCCCAGATTATTGATTGTTTTTATTGGAAGGGTAAAGCTCAATTCAATCGCCTATCACTATATTATAATATGCGTATTACCTTATATATATTTAATAAAATAAAATTTCTAAAAATTATGATTGTATGCTTACTTCTATTATTAATTTTATAGCTTCTGTTATGAAATCTTCATCTAATGATGGATAATTAAATTTTTTCATTTCTATTACTTGTTTGTGCGTTAGAGGAATGTGAATAAATCCCCCTTTAATACCGTTTTCATTTGTTAATTTCATTATTTTATAAAATATTTCGTTACAAAGAAAAGTACCTGCATGAAATGAATAATAGGCTGGAATTCCCTTTGACCACAAAGTTTTTCTAATTTCCTCATAAGGAAGGCTTGTATATAAGGCGCTAGGTCCCTCTTCTACTATATCATCGATTTCTTTATCTTCATTGAAATAATAGGAATTGATTGCTACCCTTTCTATTCTTATTCCAGTTGCTCCAGGAGCTAGCCCTAAGCCAATAACTAAATCAGGTCTTATTTCGTAAAATTTCTTATCTAGTATTTTTATTGCTTCTTTATGAATAACAGGCAGTTCAATACCGAAGATTTTATAGTTAATTGTTTCAAAATTGTTTAATTTTTTTGCGATCTCTCCGCTAGGATTGTAGCTAAATTCTAAAAATGGTCCAAATCCTGTTAAAAGAACTCTTTTTTGCATCTTTTACCTCCCCTATAATTATTTAATACTTTAACCCTTATTTATGTATTATTTTTACTGATAAAGTGAACGACAAACCTCGCCCTTCAGGGCGGGGAGGAGGTCAGGAATTAGGAATAACATAAAATAGCGAATTCTTTATATTATCATGAATAACTTGTGCTACTCTAGGTGTAACCTCATCATGTTCTCCAACTAAAATTAATGTAGGAATATTTATTTTCTTTATATTATTTGTTATATCTATATCTTTTATTGTTCCGGTTATTTCAAATTCTGTTGGACCATTCATTATTTTGTAGATTTTTCTATTGGCAATGAAATTAAAAGTTTTTTGAACAAAATCTGGAAATCTATGAAACATGAATAGATGCATTAAATAGAATTCATTTACAGCTTTTGTACATCTATCGCTTGAAAAATCGTTATTTTTTTCACACTCATATATAGTATTTTTAGTTTGTTCAGGTAATTTTTCTATTAATCTTCTCATTTCTTTCACAGTTAATGGTACGCTAGAAAGGCCGCTTGAAACGATAAGCCCTTTTAAATTGTTTTGGTACTTTACTGCATAAGCTAAAGCCAATAAACCTCCCCATGAATGGCCTAATAAAATAACTTTATCTTTTGCGAGCTTTTTTCTTACCTCTTCTACCTCTTCCACATAATATTCTAACTTTGCTCAATTTTCAATATCTTTTGGCTCTCCAGATCTTCCACAACCGCATTGATCATAAAAAATCACTGTATTATTTTCCTTTGCAAAGGAAGATAATGGAAGCAAATAATCATGAGAGCCCCCGGGACCTCCGTGAAGTATTAATAATTTATTTTTACCATTGCCATATATTTTGTAATATATATTTATCCCGAAAACATTAATTAACCCATCTTTATAGTTATCAAACAAGGTTTCACCAGTGTTTTTAATGTTAAGCTAAGATATTTAAATTTAGAAATAAACCTATTATTAATTTAAAGGAATATTAGCTATGAATATTTTATAGGATTTTACATAAGTAAATAAAAATTTTGAAAAAATTAAATATTTATAAGATATTTTTATATTTATAATTGTTAATGATTAGTACTTAAAGTTGCTGAGTATCTCTTATTTTATGCTATAATATTTATGCACACTTTGCTTGAGAACTCGATCTTATTAGAAGATAAAATACTGCTATAAGTTTAAATATTGCCATGGTAGTTTATAAATTGGCTCTTAAAAGGGCCTAAATGGGATGGAGTCCCCTGAGTAACCGCCTTTTGGCTAATGACTCCTTTTGAGGTGATGTAAATTGATTTATAAAAGTTTAATAGGCTCAAAAGGGTCAAAGGCCAATGAAAGGACAATTTGGGACCTAAGAATTGAAGAACTCATAAATGATATTTTGGGCAATGATAAAAACCAGTTTTTAATAGATGTTTTTAAAGAGCCGCTCACAGATAAGGATGTAATTATCTTCAGACAAAGAATATTCAACGATCTTATGGATGAAAAAATTTATAGTGTCATAAAAAATTTTGTATATGAAATAAAAGAATTTAACAAGCTGATGGATTTAGAGGCTAAAACATATGAGGAGTTTAAGTACGGCTTCCATCTTGATGCAGCTCTTATGTACATAAAGGCGTTAGAAACAACATTAAATTTAATACGAAATTTAAACATAAACTCAGAAGGCATCGGTTATTTTGTTGACTATCTAGAAAAACTAATTCATAGCGATAAATTTCAAGCTTTAAAGAAGATAGCATATGAAGCGAAGGCTAGCAGAGATAAAATAAAGATCAGAATAAGCATAAATGGAGATAAAATAAGGATAACGGAGGAAGAAAACGGTGAAGATCTATCTTCAAAGATTGACCAATTGTTTTCAAGATTTAAAGGACAGCAGGTTGGTGGACTAAATTTTTCTAATCATTACGAGAAAATTACTCATATACATGCGGAAATATTAGAAGGGATCTATAGGATCTTTAAAGAAGAATTTAGTGTTATTAAAAAATTAAAGGAAGAATTTCCCGATATAATAGATGAAGGTATTAATTCATTCGCTAACGAATTTGAGTTTTATCTTAAATACATTGAATATATGAAAGGCATTCAGTCTAACGGATATAGGTTTTCGATACCACAATTTACTGAAGACGGATCTATTTACATCAAAGAATTTTATAATTTGTTATTAGCTAAGAAAAGGAAAGCTGTAACTAACAACATACATACATCAGGCGATAGAAGAGTTTTTATAATAACTGGCATGAACGGTGGTGGAAAAACTACTTTTGCAATAACTTTTGGTCAATTAGTGTTTCTTGCTTCTATAGGTGTGCCTGTTCCTGCAGAAGAAGCTAAAATACCGTTATTACCAAACATAATGACTGCTTTTCCAATAGAAGAAGATAGATTAGAAAGCTTAAGCAGATTGGAGGAAGATATAGTCAGAATACATGATATTTTAAAAACGGCCGATGATAAAACACTAATCATAGTTAATGAGCTTTTTTCTGCTACAACTTCTGATGAAGGATTTGAGCTTGCCAAGCGTTTTATAAACAAGGTAATAAGCAAGGGTTCATATCTAGTTTATGTTACTTTTATTACAAAGATAGCTACGCTTGAAAAAGTTATTAGCCTTGTTGCGCAGATCCAAGATGAAAAACCTACTTACAGGTTTATAGAAGGCAGCCCTCTTTCTAAATACATGGCAATTCAAATAGCTTCAAAACACAGGTTGATTTATGAAGATATAAGAGGTGATATCGAATGATACAGTTTGATCTTTTGAGGATAAGTAATGATACAGAAATTAAGGATAAAGATAATTTAATAAAAGATTTAGAACTTGAAAAAATAATAGAGGTAATAGCACAAAAAGATGATCTGATAAAAAAGGTATGGAATCATGTGCTTTTGCTATCAGAAGTTGATATTAATTCTATAAAATACAGACAGGAGGCTGTTAAAGACGCTATTAAGAATAGAGATACTATAATAAACATATATAAATTTGTCGGAGACGTCATAGCTAAAACTAAGAGGGCTACATTTCTTTTAACTTACAATAACCCAGAATTGATAGTTTTTTATACAGCGAACGGAATGAGAGTAATGATAGATTCGTTTAAAGAATTAAAAAACATTCTTAACAAGGCAAGCTTCTCATCTGAAGCCTTTCTAGAAATGATAGGCTCCATAAAAGAGAACATAGACGATAATTTCATAAATTTAGCAAAAGAACTCCTGAGTTTCTTTGATATAGATAAACCCATAGAATTTTCTGTAAGGCTTGACGCTTACAACACTTTAGCTGACCCAGTTGTTTTAACTCAAAAAAAGGAGGAAGGGATAATAAAGAAATTATTTTACAGAAAAAATGATTACGTTTTTAGATTAGAATCGCATGATGAAAGAGGCGCACAAATTTTGCATAATATTAAAGAATGGGTTTTTAGCGGATTGGCTCCAACAATGTTGAAGGCTTATGAACACTTAATGCAGTTTTTCATAACATTACAAACGCAACTTGCTTTTTTTGTAGGCGCTATAAACCTCTTTGATTTCTATCAAAAACTAGAACTCCCATTAGCCTATCCTGATTTTTCTGAAGGTACTTTATCTTTTAACGATCTGTACTGCCTTTCCTTGGCAATATCAACAAATAAAAAACCTGTACCAAATTCTCTTGAATCGCATAATATAAATGCATTTATAATAAGTGGGATCAATAAAGGCGGAAAAACTACATTCTTAAAAGCTATTGGTAAATCAATATTGCTTGCAAGAGCTGGAGTGTTTGTGCCAGCCAATAATTTAATTCTACCATCATCGGGGGCTGTTCACACGCATTTTCAGAAGGAGGAAGAAAGAACAATGTCATATGGAAAGTTTGAAGAAGAGATAATAAGGTTCAGAAAAATAATTGAATCATTAAAGGCAGGTGATTATGTTTTAATGAATGAAAGCTTTTCAACAACTAACCAGGTCGAAGCATCTGTAGTAGCTAAACAGGTAGTATCTGCACTAATAGATAGTAAAATAACTGTTTTCTATGTTACGTTTTTGCAGGACTTCTTATATGACTTTATTAAAGATAATAAAAATAGATCTGTTCTATTAATCCCTGAAAGGCTAAAAGATGGAACTAGAACGTTCAAGTTAGTACAAGGCTCTGTTCAGTCAGGTTATGCATTAGAAATATGGAATAAATATTTTACTGAAAATTAAGAGTACGGCTAATTTAACTCTTGAACTCTCTTCCTATTATAATAATATTATTTCAACTAATATAGAAGCTAATGTAGAATAAAGGCATAAATAAAATAAACTGAAGTAATAGAAGATTTGTAATGAGATTAGTCAAAACAATCCTACTTTTAAAATATATGATAATTTAAAAGATGTTATAAAGAATGCAACAGCTAATTATAAGAATAAAGTTGTACAACATATATTTTAATTTAAAAATTTGTAGTGTAATGAAGGAAGAGAAAAAAGAAAAATTAATTAAATATTAGGATTTTATAAATTTTTTCATATGCCTTCTCCTTATAACAGTAATTAATGAACTGTATATGATTATTAAAATGCTAAATAAAAACAGGATTCTACCCATTATAATAGAGATAAAGCTAATAATAAATACAAAAAGAAATATAAAACCCATGAAAATTCTGGTATTTATTTGTGATTTTAAATCATTAATTAAGACTGGGTGCAAATTTTCTTTATATTGTTTTAAAATATTATATAATAGGAATGCCCAAGTAAAAGCTAATATAGATAATGCACTGCTTAAATAAAAAATGCTTCCTGTTTCTAAAAACACAGGTAATAATGAAATTATTATTAAAAGAAATACGTCAGTAGCTGGAAAAGAATTATTCTTTATAGGGTATTTCAGTCTGTCCGTTATATATCTCCACCAAAACCAAATTACTATTATATTAACAACGATATAATCTATAATACTAATTACAGATAATCTAAAGGAATTAATTGTTTCAGCACTTAAAGCTAAGGCAATTGCAACTATCATTGTTGATAATTCCAATATGAGCATATTTGTTGTAAGTTTTTCATCACTCATCTTTTTCACATAATTATTTGAAATAAAACGAATTATATAAAATTAATGGTTAATATCTACATAATATTTATTGCATTATTTGAAAAGATTTTTAATTTTATTTAATGATTAAATTTATATTAAATTCTCAAAAGTTTCACATCTTTTTAAATAATAAAATATAAAACGTAAAAAAGAATCAAAAATAAATATATCCTATAGCTTTATATATATTGGGTGAAGTATAATGTATAGGGCTATTAGAAAAGCACCTTACGTAATAATATTAATAGCATTAGTTTTAACCATAGCTTTATATCCTTTTATGACTAAAATTAATAGTGTAGTTAGCTCAAATGAATCTAGTTTATTACCAAAAAATGTTGAAAGTATAAAAGTTATGAATATAGTAGATAATTCTACAAATTCTACTAAGGAAACCAATGTGGTTTATATAATATCTAATGTTACTGTAAATTCTTCTTCATTTTATAGATTAAACTCTACATTAATGAAGTTAAACCTATCTAATTCCATTTCATGGATAAGTTTGTTAAATTCGGCATATAGTTTAACTTTGAATAAAACAAACTATATGTTAAATTCAAGCCTTGAATTGGCAAATGGAATAAAAAGTTTATGGATTAATGTTAACAATTTATCAAAGAAACTGTATACTTTACAAAATAACATATTTTTACTATCGCAATTAATTAGGAACGCTGACTATATTTATTCAAATTATTATCTTATTGGAAACAATTTGTCTAATTTAGTAAATAACACGAGATATAAATTAATACTATTAGGAAATGCAACTAATCAATTATCTAATTATTATACGGCCCTATACTTTAACGTAATAAGAATTGAATTTTATTTGGAAAATAAAACAAATGCGTATGAAACTTATAATTTAACTGAAAATGATATTTACACGGTAATAAATAATTCACCACAAATATATAATATAAGTTCACCCAGCCCTTCGCTAGTAGAATTTGTTTACTACAATGTTTTAAAAAACGGTGGGCCTAGTGAATTTAATAATGAATTCGCATCAAACTTAACTTATGAATTATTGGAAAAGCTTAACAATACAAGTAGTAATTTCACAGAAATTCTTAGTTTATATCATATCGTTTATAATAATATAAGCAGCAAATATCCCAATCTTAAATATATTTTGTATGAAAATCCCAGTATAATAGGCCAATACAATTTATTAAGTTACATAAATAACATCTCTAAAGAATCATCCATAGTTACTTTCGATAGCTTAGTCAAAAATTATATAAATAATGAAAAAGAATTGGAAATAATATTTCCTATTGCATCCCAATATGCATTAAGTAATTTTAATAATTCAAAACTAAACAACTTATTTTATAATAGCACAATAAACATATTAAGTTCATTTAAAGTCCCAAAGATAATAGCTGAAAATTTGTCTTATTATATAGTGGAAAACGAATTTAATAAGGAAGTAGCTTCGGTTAACGCATTAAATACCATAATTTTATATATGCCTAAAAATGTCTCATTAATTAATTCAAATATCGCAAATTACATATCAAAAATTTTAATTATAGATGATCCAAATGCTGATGGTTTGCTATATAATAATGTAACATATTCAAATATAGTTGCATCAAACTTAATTGGTAACTTATTTAATGTTTCTAATAAAAAAATATTGTTGGAACTTGCAGATAATTATGATCCTAACACTGTTGCAATTCAAGTTATAAATCAAACATTAAATTCAACTTTAGCAAGAACTTTATTAAACGAGATCGCCATTAACGAGCCAATCAAAAACTATAGTCAATTAATTTTATTAATGCCAAGTATGTTATATAGTATTTTAAGTAATTATGGAATACCATCAAATTTAACTGGGTTAGTTATTAATTCAACAATGAAGGTATTTCTTAACGAAACAAGTTATTCAATCCAATTAGATTATATAACCAAAAAGATATTTAACGAAACGATTAACAATATAACAAATAAAATTGTTGGAACTTTAATCCAAAATGATAAAAATGGTTTCATAATATTCTTGCCAAGCAATTTGTCATATAAAGCAATAATTAATTTAGAGAATAATTTGAGTAATACATTAATTAGTCTTGGATATAAAGATACTAAAGTAATGGTTACAGGAAATCAGGTGTTAAATTATCAACTAGCTAATTCATCATTAAAGAGTATTTCTCAAAGCGATACAATAAGTACGATATTGGTTTTAATCATATTAGCTATCGTATTGGAAAGTATTGTTGCAATATTTTTGCCATTCGTTGGCATCGGGATGGGATTAATAATTGCTTTAGGAGTTGCATATATTTTGGCAAAAGGGGATATTATTTCACTAAATTCAATAAGTAGGACTATAATGTATTTAGCTGGTCTAGGGCTTGGAATTGACTATTCAAGTTTAATTTCCAGAAGGTTTAGAGAAGAATTTTCTAAAGTTAAAGATGCTAGAATTGCATCAGAAAATGCTTTGAGAAGGAGTTGGAGAGCTGTTATTACTGGTGGTCTAACTGCAGCTATTGGATTTGGTTCAATGTCTATTGCATCTAATTTCCCGTTTTTATCAAGTCTTGGAGAGTCTATACCAATAGCTATTTTAATAACAATGACAATTAGCTTAACCGTAATTCCTTCACTATTAGCGATTCTTGGAGGCAAAAAAATTATATGGTGGCCATCAAAATTAAATAAACCTAATAATAAATCAAAAAGCAATAATACTCGTTATAATAGTTTACTTAAGCATCAAGCAATAATACTAGCAATCGTTATAATAATTTTAATACCATCAATCTATGTATATGTAACTTTTAGCGGTAGTTATGACTTTAGTTTAATGATGCCTCAAAATTCCCAATCAGTTGTCGCATTGCACTATTTAACAAATAATTATCAATCAGGTCTTCTATACCCAGATTATATAGTTGCACCAAACATCTCTACATTAAATCAAATTAATCAATCGATATATAAATTGAGTTGCGTTAAATCAACTCAATTATTAAATAGTTCAAAGCCTATATTAGAAGTAGTTTTATCAGAATATCCATTAGGGAAACAAGCTATCGCATGTACAGAAACCATTAGAAGTATGGCTAAAAATGTTTCTCAACAAGCAATGGTAGGCGGAATGCCTGCTGTAAACTTAGATCTCAAAAATATAGTTTATCATAGCTTTTATCATCTAGTTTATCCCATTGCCATAATATTAATGTTTATTGTATTGCTTATATTTTATGAAAGCGTTCCAATGGCTTTAATAGCTTTGGGAAGTGTTGTATTTTCAGCAATATTTGGAAGCGCATTATCTATAGAAATATATAAAATGTTAAATATAACATTACCCTGGTATTTGCCGATAGTTGTGTTTACTGCAATTTTAGGTGTCGGTATGGATTACAATAGCTTTATAATAAATAGAATGAAAGAGGAATGTGAATTAAATTGTAGTAAAGAGGCAATAATTAACACTTTAAATAGAATGAGTATATTAGTTATAGGTCTATCTGTTATTATGGCCGGTGCTTTTTCAGGACTTTTAGCTTTTTCTGCACCAGGATTTAGAGGTATGGGATTAGCATTAATGACTGGGGTATTGCTAGCAGGATTTATGGCATCATTATTCTTCACTCCACTTTTGGCTAATATTCTAGGTAAATACGCTTGGTGGCCTAAAAAAATTAAAAAATCATAAATTATTAATAAATTTTTTAACTTCATTAAAATAGTATTCAGGATTTTCATAGAAATTCATATGGGAAGAATTTGGTATAATAACTAACTTCGATCCTTTAATATTTTCATTAATGACTTTAGCTACTTCTGGAGTAACTTCATCAAATTCTCCAACAATTATTAATGTTGGTATATTTATGTTTTTAATATCATTTGTTATGTCTATGTCTTTAATTGTTCCGGTTATTTCAAATTCTGTTGGACCATTCATTATCATATAAATTTTTCTTTTTGATAAATAATCAAGGCTCTTTTGTACTTCTTCAGGATAAACATCTAATCTTAATAAGTGTCTTTTGTAAAATTCCTCAACAGCTTTTTTACATTTTTCACTTGAGAAATCATTTTTCTTTTCACAATCGTATATTTCATCTCTAATTTCTTTTGGTAATTGATTAATTAATCTTCTCATTTCTTTCACAGTTAATGGTACGCTAGAAAGGCCGCTTGAAACAATAAGCGCTTTTAAATTGTTTTGGTACTTTACTGCATAAGCTAAAGCCAATAAACCTCCCCATGAATGGCCTAATAAAATAACTTTATCTTTTGCGAGCTTTTTTCTTACCTCTTCTACCTCTTCCACATAATATTGTATATTAGTACATTTGCTTAAATCTTTTGGCTCTCCAGATCTCCCACAACCGCATTGATCATAAAAAATTATTGTATATTTATTATTGGCTAATTTTTTCAATGGCAATAAATAGTCATGGGAAGCTCCTGGACCTCCATGCAATGTAAGTATTACATCTTTGCCTTTACCTACTTTTTTATAATAAATTTGGACCCCGTTAATTTCTATAAAACCTTCTTCTTCGTTATACATTTCGCCCACCATAATTTAATAAAAAATTGGGCTTTAAATTTTATATTGTGCATTGTAATTTTATTAGCTCAATTAAATTAATTGCATAGAATTTCGCAAAATTTGTTTTACTTAATAGAGTTATGATATGCTTTCCTTTTCTAAGCCTTTCAGCTTTCAATATAGTATGTATCTTATGTGGCTCATTGACGTAATGTAAAATCAGCTTGTTTACATTATCCAGCTAATCCCTTTTAAAAGTTGCTATAAATAGAGATGGTAGAGAAAGATTTTAAAAAGTATATTTTAATAAAGATTTAGTTGCTAAAATAAACTCCTAAACATTGCTCTGTTTTTACTTTTATGAAGAAACTCTCTACTAATATTTTTTATTCTCGGCCAAATTTGTATGAGCCCCTAAATATGTGTATCCTCCTTCTGTTGATGAACCTTGCAGGGCTAATCTTATACCGTTAAAGAAGAATGGAATGAAGAAGGCATCCCAGAATAGGTTGACTATTATTGCGTAATATAACATCTCAGAGACTTTTGATGAGGTGAAAAGCCACCACAAGCCTTCTATAAAGGCAATAACTAGTGTAGCAAGTATTGCAATATGGGGCAAAACCAACTTGAGGCTTGCTTTTGCTTTAGAGCCCTTAGGTGTGACTTTGAAGGGCCTCTTTTTCCTTAAAAGCCAAGATATAAATGCTGTAGTTATTGCAGCGAACTCCAAGTATTCTAGCGTCTTATGGTAGTAGAATCCCTTTATGCCATACTCAGTCCCTCTCATAATAAGAATGAATAGAAATAGTGAAAATAAAAAGTATGGCAGATATACTATTATATATAGAATAGGATTGATAATTATTATAGGTATTCTGGTTATCAGGAAAAAGGCAGGAGACGCAACTTCGATTATGGTTAGTGGACCTACCATAGTCCAATAAAGAAATCCCGCGTAGTAGTCAATGAACTGCGCAACACTCAAGTTGCTAATGAGAATTGAACGGATTAGCGAAAAATACCCGAAGGCCCACCTTGACTGTTGAGTTATATAAGCATTAACATCTTGAGGAGGAATTCCGTACCATATTAGTGGCACGTCTGCATATGCGCTTTTGTAACCCTTCGAGTGGAGCTTTATCGATACGGCTGCATCTTCAGTTAAGCTTGTTTCGGGCAGGTAGCCCACCTTTTTCAGGGCGCTAATTCTAAACACAGTACCTGATCCAAGCGAAAATGCTGACCTGCTATGCCTGCCCTTCATGATAACCCTCAAAAAAGGCTCCTGTTGGTACTTAGCTCCCTGCGCTACGCTGCTGTAAAGCTCTGTATATCTCTGAGGAATTTGAACGAAGGCTATTTTGGGATCCTCAAAATACGGCAGGACTTGTTTAAAGAAATCCTTAGTAGGCCTCTGATCTGCATCAAATATTGCTACAAGGTCAAAGCCTTCTCCCTCTATTCTCTTTAGAGCATCATTTATAGCCCCAGCCTTATATCCCTTCCTATCGTTTCTATGAAAGTATCTTATTCCGTTTCTTGAGCAAAAATCAATCAGCTCCTTTACTATTTGCTTGTCCGTTGAGTCATCTAGCAGGAATACCTCACCCATGTCCCCCAATGCATTCTTCACTGCAATGAGAGTTTTTTCAACTATTTCTGGATTCTCATTAAAAGATGTTATGAAAGCTGCAATTCTTAGCTTCATCGGACTGCCTACTATTAGCGCGTTGTACTTGCGGGAGCTTAGAGAAATCTCGGCAAAGTTAACGAACATAAAAAAGGGTACAATCATAGTGAGCCACAAACCATAAGCCAGCGGAAGAGTTAGCAACCTGGCCCAGGTAAAGTAGGTTATTATAGCTGCCGCGACAAATGGTGAAAAGAACACAAGTAGGTTTATTAGCTTCATCCTAGTTCACATCAGTATTCAATGATTTTATCGACGCTGGACTTGATCGTATCACATACTGGCCCAATCCTCTCGCATATTAAAACCAGATTTATTTCTCCCTTCTTCATAGTGTAGCTTATGAATGCATCCCAGAACTCGTCCAAGTAGAACAAATTGTCAGTTCCCGGGCATATGTCGTTCGCTCTATAAATTATCACAATCGGATTCTTAAATTTTAGGGCCTTGTATGATATCTCGTTCGAAATTTTATTTGCCAGTTTTAAAACATCGTCGAAATTTTTCACATTAAACCTGTCCATCTTGTACTTTGGCATGATTGAGAATTCAACGTATTCCATATCGAGATTCTTAGCAGCTTCCATAGCATTTTCTTTTGTCGAGACAATGACTGCAGTCCCTTCTTTTTTGAAGTGGGTCTCAAGGATTTCGTTTACTGTAGATACCCAGTCTCTTCCAGGTGGTTGTACAACTAAAATTGACCTCGGAAAGTAATTGTATTTTCCATGGCCTATGTAAACCTCCTTGTTCTGTAATTCTTCTCTTGAAAGCTTTAGAGCAAGGAACTTCATGCCATCAATTATAGGTATTTTTTCAAAGCTCATGTTCTCATGATCTAGGATGCCCTTAATTTCGGGTATTCCTATTCCTAACTTTACGCCATAATTGAAAGTTATTTCCTCAAGCCTTTGTTTAATTTGATCTATCTCAGCCTCATTCGGAATCATGTTAACTACAAATGCCAGAGGAAAACCTTCATTAGAACTTCTGGCCTCTATTTTTTTCATGTAATCTACTGTAGAGTCAATGATATTTTGATCTGCTGATGAGACGTATATCCTCATTGGTATAACATCTAACAAATTATTGCTTACATAAACCCAATCACTGGCGTTCTCGTCATTCCTATATTTGGCCATGAGAGGATTGTCAATTATAAAGCAATCATACTTTTTATTCATAATGCTAATGAGGCTCTTCAGTTCGCTATAAGAATTGCCCAATTCATGCGCTAAAATATAAATAAAGTGACTTGACAAGTCCAATACTGAGACGAGACCGGACTTAACCTTGAATGTTTTGAGATCCTCTTCAGCTAGTCTAGATATCCCAACAGCAACGTGTTTCTTAATTCCTGCAACATATGAAGAATACCCAGCAGGATCTGCATCTATGAGCAAAACTCTGAATCCTTCCTCAGCTAGAGCCTTCGCAAGCGATAGCGAAAGAGTGGACCTTCCCACTTCGGCTTTAATACTTAGCATATCAATAGCGCATTTCATTGAACTATCACCATTATTATCATTTAAATGAGCATATCTAATTGCTATATATTTGGCTGTATATATTCTATTTTTATTCTCTGTAATATCTGAAAGCCAATCCTTAAATTTTTTTGATTCAACTTATTTTAATTTTTTGCATCTTACAAAAAGCAAAAATGTGATTTGAACTTATATGCCTTGCATTGATACTATTTTGCAGAGATTTGAAAGAAGTTTTACCATATAGTTACTAGTAAATCAATGATCTCTTCTTTAAAGCATCTGTTAAAGTTAGCTCATTAATCTTCGATGAAAATATAGATATTTTATTGTTATATAATTTCTTTACCCTATCAATTAGCAAGGCTTTTGTCCTCGTTTTTAATAATTTTATTAGGTCAATTAAAGTAATACTATAGTAAATTTTGTAAAGTTTGTTTTACTTGGCTATGTAAAATTATCTAGAATTTTACATTAAAATTTATAAATAGTTTTTACTTAGCACAAATCGGTGAACACCTTGGGAAACACTATAAAATATGTTGCTATAATATTTGTAATATTAGCAGTAATTGGTTTTGTAGGATTTGCTTATGAATATAACTTAGCAAAGCAGGCTATTAACAAAAATGCAAGTAACAATAATTCTAATACATTATTTTCTCAACCTATGATAGGTATTGTTACACCAATGGCAATGGAACAAGCCCCTATTTTAGCAGCCATGAAAAATGTTACAGAAGTTAATATAAGTGGTTATACATTTTACATAGGAAAAATAGGGAATCAATATGTTGTAAATGTAAGAAGTGGGGAAAAAGAATATGCCGCTGAATTGGCTACATATATAATGGATACTCATTTTCATATAATAGCAAATATTTTAAGCGGTACTGCAGGTTCAAGGAATCCATACGTTTTACCAGGTGATGTTGTAATAGGTGCTTATGTTGTAGATAAATCCTCAATTCACTATCATAATAGAGGCTTTCAGAGCGATTACACTGGAGTAGAGATGGTGGTAACAAATAAAAGTTTAATAAATAACTCGATTATAGGAGGTTATGGAGAAGTTGGTCCAACATTACAAAATGCCTCATATTATGGTTATGGCCCTAGTGCTATAGATGAAAGCTATGTATATGTTGCTGCATTGCCAGCATCATTAGGATTAGTTGAAATTGCTGAAAATGCACCTTTAGGTTATTTATATGCTGCAAATGTCACAGGTAATAGTTCTATTACTGGCATAGTAAAGTCAAAAATTATTATTGGTGCTATTGGATCTGCTAACCAATGGACAGAGCCTCTAGTTTGGCAATTAGATCAAAATGCTTTATATCAAACTGACGCAGGCGAAAATGAGGGAATGGGATTTGCGTATGTTAATTCAGAATTAGGAATTCCATGGATTATTGTTAGAGGTATTTCAGATTCTCCATGGTTTCCAAATACTTATATAGGTGTAACTGCTGCTCAAGAAGCTGCTAATGTAACAATTTATATAATAGAACACTTTTCGACTAAAAACTTATACCAAACCGTTAATGAAAGTATACTATCAAATGTTTCAAATGCAAAATTAAACAACTACTTAATAGCATTAAGAGCTTATTATTCAGTAGGTAATGTAACTGAAATTCAATATATGGCCCAAAATGGGACTATAATAACAATAAATAATCCTAATATAGCTGAATATACCTATTCATTTGGGTACAAAATTTTAGAAAGCAGAAGTATAAGCTGATTATTTTAATCAGATTAATTTTTTTTATTTTTTAGAGTAAACTTAAGTTAATAAAGATTTACGAAATAATATAAAGGATTATTTAAATTGATTTGAAAGATAAGGAAAATTAAAGAAAATCGATATACTTATTTAATTAATATTGGAAATCAAGCTATTCTGAGGTAAATAATGTATAATAATGGTCATGTTTTGCTTTTTGAAAATATTTTATGGTTTAAAATGTAGAAAAAGCTGGAAATTGTTTCTAGGTTTAGACATAATCTCATTGTTTTGCTATAGATATTGCCTCCGTACAGCTTGAAACGCTTGTAGATGTTAACACTGGTGCTTCTATATCATTCCAAAGTATTTCTGAATTCTTAGCTATATTATCAATCAGTGTTGGTTCTATATACCTTCCATTTGTTAACCCCCCGGTTAACAATGATCCTCCTTTATATATAGCATCATTAATAAGTTTTGTTGATCTATCATGATAATTGTTTTAATCTGAGTTTATATAATTTAAACTAATTTTCATAACGCGATAAGAATTTTTATTGTATAAGCTTATTCTTTTCTCTAATGTCATGCTGTTTGCAAAAATACATCTTTAAACTTAATTATAAGTATTTTAAATCTATTATAGCTATTAAATTATTTTACATCAAAATCTTTATTTATCTAATAATTATGACTCTTCATTTCAACCACTATTTATCTAAATAATATCGATTTTCTATATAGTATATATAGAATTACATATATACTATAGAAATGTTTTTATACATATAAATAAATATAGTTTATTGGCGAAAAAAATGAAAAAGGGTAAAAATATGGTAGGTAATGGTAAAACTAGTTTAGTGGTTGTAGGAATCATAGTAGTAATTGCGATAGTTTTAGTTGGTGCATACTTTGTAATGCATAAAAGCCATACAACATCATCAACAACAACTTCCAATTTAATTGACCCTACGAAATTGAGTGTGACAATAAAGGCTGGTGGTTCAACGTGGATTAATCCTCAAATGCAAGTATGGATACGTAACTTTAGTTCTGTATATCCCGGCATCTTAGTTACTTATGATAGTGTTGGTAGTGGAACTGGTGTCAGTAGATTACTGCAAGGCGTTTATCTAATAGGGGCTTCTGACGTACCAATGCCAACACAGTTATATCAAAATGCCACGAACATCTACGGTAAGATAGTAACTATACCTGATTCCGTAGGTGCGGTGGCTTTTATATACAATATACCTGGTTTCAATGGTACCTTAAATCTCACAGCAAATGTACTAGCCGGCATTTACACAGGGAAGATACAATATTGGGATGATCCAAACATAACTGCATTAAACAAGAACTTCCAATTCCCACACGAGAAAATAATCGCAGTTCATAGAAGTGATGGTAGTGGTACCACTTTCACATTTACCTTATGGCTTACAAAATCCTCAGAAGTTTGGAATAGTAGTGGTGTAGGTTACGGTTACACGGTTAATTGGCCAGTAGATCAGCTAGGTACCGGGCTTGGTGGAAAGGGTAGCGAAGGTGTTACTGCTTACGTTGAACAGAACCAGTGGTCAATAGGTTATGTGGAACTTAGCTATGCCATAGTTAATAACTTAATGGTAGCAGCTGTTCAGAACCCAGCTACTGGGAAATTCATTAAACCAAGTGCTAATAGTATAATTAGTGCCTTAAACTCTGTAGACCTATCTAAGCTACCTAGTGTGCTCAGTAATTGGTATCCATATGCTGGAATATTCATGAATTTGAACGCATCTAATGCATACCCAATAGTAGGCAACTCTTACTTACATGCACCGGCTATTTATACGAATTGCAATAACGCTGTAGCCGTATACATATTCCTTAAGTACATACTGATTCAGGGGCAGAATGAACTGATTAAGGGCTATGTGCCATTACCTAGTCAATTGGCACAAAGTCTAGCTAATGAACTTGGTAATGATATAACATGTAATGGTCAGCCTGTTGTTAGCCTAATTAAATAAAGGGAGTAAGGAATATGAACTATGTAGTTAAAAGGGCTAAAAACAGGCTAATTCCTTTTTCTTCTATTGGCATCCTAATTGTTATAGCTTTTGTTGGCACCATGCTTGGAGCGTTAATATATTACTCATTACCAGCACTCATGAAAGAGGGTTTATTAGTATATACAACAAACAAATGGGATCCAAATACAAACTTTTTTGGTGGCTTAGCTGCAATTTATGGTACATTCGTGGTTTCACTAGTTGCCATAACTATAGTAATGTTGCTTGCAGTAGGATCGGCAATATTCCTAAACGAGTTCGCCTTAGGTAAGCTAAAGGAATTCTTAATAATAGTTAGTGACTTAATGGTTGGTTTCCCAACCGTGATATACGGTTTCTGGGGATTGTATGTGTTAGGGCCTACGCTTAATCCAACACTATTTACCTGGCTTCATAAGAAACTAGGTTTCTTGCCATTGTTCTCTACAACTCCTATTGGCGGCTCATATCTACTTGCTGCATCAGTACTTGCCATAATGATAACTCCATTTGCTTCGTCATTGATTAGGGAAATTTATGCGCAGGTACCTGAGGTTATGGTCGAAGGTATCTATGCGTTAGGCCTTACTAGGTGGGATGCTATTAAAATAAAGTTATCATATATAGCTAAGTCCTTAATTGGGGCTTTAAGCTTAGCTTTGGGCAGGGGGATAGGCGAGACCATGGCTGTAGTATTAACTATAGGAGGAGCACTTAAGGTATCTACAAGTTTATTATCGCCTGGAATAACAATACCATCACTTATAGCAAATCAATTTGGTAGTGCATATACGCAGATTGAACAGTCTGCATTATTTTCCCTAGCATTATTACTTTTTGTAACAGGAATGAGCTTCATAGTAATAGCGAAGCTTGTTCTACTAAGGGGGAGTTTGAAGTGAGAGTTCGCGAGGTCTTAGCCTTAACCCTAACATTAGCGGCAACAGTGTTTATGTTTACACCGTTTTTCTGGATACTTGGTACCATAATATATAAAGGTGTTTCTGTGTTAGCTAAAGCAGGGTTTAGTTTCCTAGTCAACATACCACCTCTGCCAGGCTTCAACAGCTTGGGTGGCATAGCTAATGTTCTAGAGGGTAGCCTATTAATAGTAGGTATGGCTATTGCTATTGCAGCACCGACCTCCTTGTTGTCAGCTATTTATATTACCCTCTATGAAGATTCACCAATAGCCAGGCTAGGTAGAACGCTGCTTGACTTAATGGTTGAATTTCCAACAATAGTTGTGGGTATATCAGTATTCCTAGTTTTCGGACTTACGCTGGGTTTAGGATTAAATGCCTTAGTAGCCTCAATAGCCTTAGCCTTAATAATGATACCTTATACTACAATTCAAGCGATAGAGGCTATGAGAGTACCCAAGAGTATGACATATGAGGGAGCTGTGGCTTTGGGATTAACGGAGAGCCACATTGCAAAAATACTTCTAATTGAAGGAAGGAGAGGGGTTATTACGGGAGTTTTAATCGGAATGGCTAAGATATTTGGGGAGACTGCACCACTACTCTTTACGACTACCACATCATTCAACATATTTGCCAACAGCCCATTATCTCCTGTATCTGCAGTGCCCGTGCTCATATATGTTTACGCCTTTAGTCCCTATACCAATTGGCAACAAGTTGCCTGGGGTGCATCGTTAATCCTTTCTCTTGTAGTGCTTAGCATTTACCTATCTGCCAGGTTATCCTTGGGTAAAGGTGATAGATATGCATGATTCTGGCGATTCAAGACCTGTGGTTCTCGAGGTCGAGAAACTTAATGTGTGGCTTGGTAAAACACAAGTACTTAATAACATTACAGGGTTGGTAGTGCCTAAAAACAGCGTATTTGCAATAATGGGCCCCTCAGGTTCGGGTAAAACAACTCTGGTTAAGACTTTTAATAGGATAATAGAGTTAAATAAAGAAGCTAAGGTTGAGGGTAAAATCACACTTAATGGTGAGGATATATTCTCCATGGACCCAGTGGTATTGAGAAGGAAGGTCGGCATGGTTTTTCAACAACCCAACCCATTTCCACATATGAGCATTTATGATAACATAGCTTACGCATTGAGGGCTAATGGTATTGTCAAGGACAAATCCAGGTTAAAAGATGAGGTTAGATCAGCTCTTGAAATGGCGCAACTTTGGGATGATGTGAAGTATAAGTTAAACTCTGCAGCTAGGAAACTGTCTGGTGGGCAACAACAGAGGCTGGTTATAGCTAGGGCATTAGCATTGAGACCAGAGGTTCTTCTTATGGATGAACCGACTTCTATGATCGATGTCGTAAGCGCGGCTAAAATTGAGCAGTTAATTGTCGAGTTAAGTAAGGACATAACAATAATTTTAGTATCACATAGTCCTCAGCAAACAATGAGAATCTCCAACTACGTAGCATTTCTCTACGATGGTAAATTAATTGAGTGGGGACCTACTGAAAAAGTGTTCAAGTCTCCCTCTCATAGATTAACGGAGATGTATGTAATAGGTAAGATTTAGTGAATTTTTCGCCTTAATTATTTACATTACTTTACAACTCATCTATAACCAGTTATAGATTATATATTGTTTTGAGATTATGTTTTTAAGAAAACAATAGAATTAACAAGTTATAGATAATAAAATTAATGAACTTAAATTAATTGAAATATATCTTAAATATATACTATATTAATATAAAATGTCACATATTCATTAATTTATGATTATTACAATGATTATACAGCATAGTAAAAACATTTATTTTAAGGAATTAAATAGTAAATGCTTGATGGATAATTTAGTTAAGGTTACTAAGAATTTTAGGATTACTATATTTGCTCTAGTAGGGAGACTAGAAATTAGGATAGGTTGGTCTAGCTATGTTAAGTGTTAATGTGGTTGTAATTAGAAAGATTGTCAAGGAAATAAACATGAATAGGTATGTAAGAAGATAAGCATTAATAATATTAACAAGGTTAATTTATGAAGAGTAGTAGGTAGCATTAATTTGTAATAGAGACTACATTGCTTGAATACATGTAAGCAACTTGAAGAAGGATGAATCTTTTCTGTGAAGAGACGGGAACCTTAAAGCTTTGTCCCTAAGCATGAAGTAGTTTACATAAAGCTCCATACCGTTATTATCAGCTTATATTATTTTTCTAACTCTATTAGTTAATAAATTTCTACATCTTCAAAACGTTCTCTAGGATTACCAACTATCTTTGATACCTTATCTGTTCTACATCAAATGGGGTATTCATTATGGGAACAATAAACAATAATCCTCCTTTAGAAAAAATATTGTTTGCCAAGTTTATGCTAGTAGTTGAAGAGATTGTCGATAGATCTATAACCATTTTGTCTTTAATATATGGTAAGATTTTATTAATTGCTTCAGAAACAGCACTATCAATAGAAAAATAGTTAATATTATATTAGAATTTGATGCTAGTTCTTAAATAGATTTTGTTGTATTAACATCATATATATCTTTGAGAATTCCAAAGCTTTCGAATAAGTCGTATAATAAACAAAATCGAACAAATTTGTTTTTCTTAGATTTATTGAAACCCTAGATCTACAGCTCTTAATCCTATTAAACCTACCTTTATTTATTTCCATCTTCTCTTTTATCATTAATTTATTTTTAGTTTAAATGTTTAACTTTATTAAGTCTATTATTAGAAATATAATATAAAAATTAAAAAATTAAATTTTGATCAGGATTTTTATAAACTATATCTCCGTTAATAATAGTTATTAGAACTTTATTAGATTGATAATTTTCTATAGGATCTTTATCAAGAATTACAAGATCTCCTTTTTCCCCAATTTCTATTTTACCTATATCATCTCTATCTATAGCTAATGACGATTTATTAGTATAGGCATCATATGCCTCTAATACATCTAAGGACTCGTGCTTTGTATATCTGTATAATTCTAGTTCTTGATCTTTTCCTCTATTAACGGCTGAAGTGATAAAGTGAACGACAAGCACCTTCTAGGGGCGAGGTAAAGTTTTTTAAGTTTAGAAACTTATTAAAAATTGAGACAGTTGCTAACGGGGTATGCGTCACTGAAATATGAGGTACGCCTCTACCCCAACTAACAAGTGTAATAAAATAGGGTTCCAGGCCGATCAACTGTTAAAACATGAGGAGCGGGAGCCGATTTCTCCCGCAATATCGGCTTGGGGGATAATAGAGTAGCACCCATAAAAGGGGTGTAACCCTTGAGACCTCAGGAAACTCGCCCTTCAGGGCGGGGAGGAGGTCAGCCCATCCATGACCAAATATCCATGTTTTAAATTTATCTTTTTCTTTAGATATATAATAG
>NZ_JAWDMQ010000012.1:0-33085 GCF_046536515.1 Caldisphaera sp.
CTCGCCCTTCAGGGCGGGGAGGAGGTCAGGCAACATTTGAATAGTATTCAAAGGCTTCCTTAGACATTAAAGCTGCAATACCATCTTTAGATACTATAGGAATATAAGATGGATTTCCTTCACAACACTCTTTTGAGTTTTGCGAAGATATCATTAAAACCGGTTCTAGGCTACCAAAATATTCTAAAGCAGTTCTGTAAGAATAAACATTTGGTACTTGAGATATTCCGCATCTTAATCCTAATTCTGGAAAGGCCAATAAAGTCAATACATGTCCTCCTGAAAAACTTGTTCCCCAAACGCATATCTTATCTGGATCAATTATATCAAGTGTTTTCATATATGAAATTGCACATCTGTAATCAGATACCTGGTCCATAGGATATAATGCTTGTCTTGGTTTTCCCTCGCTTTTTCCAAATCTTCTATAATCGAAAACTAAAACGGAAATACCCTTTTGAGCAAAATATGGAGCGTAATCATCCGCATGGACTTCCTTAATCATACCAAAGCCCATTCCCATTATTAATGCAGGAGTTTTCTTTATGTTTGAAGGAAAATATAAAATACCATGGCACTTTTCTCCACTGCATGGAAAATATAATTCCTTTTTCTCATAATCCATTATTTCCACCTTTAGTATTTAATTTTTCATTAAATATTGTATCCAAGTTAATAAGTAATTTAAAGTTAATAAATTTAAATCCCCTTATAAAGTTCAGGCTTTCTTTGATATAGAGATGGTAAAATTTTTCTAACTTCGTAAATTCTTTCTTTATTAACTTCTCCAAATATTATACCTTCATTTTCATTCATCCTTTGAATTATAATTCCTAAAGGATCTACAAAACTTGTTATGCCAGTAAATACATTTCCTATTTGATTTGACGATCCCAAATAAACTGTGTTCTCTAAAGCCCTGGCTTTAATTAAAGTAAGCCATTGCTCTTCTTTATTATATCCTTTAAACCATGCGCTTGGCACTAATATTACATCTGCTCCCTTTAAAGCTAAAATTCTTGCGATTTCTGGAAACCTTATCTCATAGCATACCATAATCCCTATCTTAAATCCATTAAACTCAAAAACATTATAAGGATTATTTGATTCTAGGAAAAATTCTGATTCTTTAAAATTGAATGCATCATAAAGGTGTGTTTTTCTATAAATATTTATTATATTGCCATTATCATCTGTTGTTATTGTAGTATTGTATGTTTTTAAGTTATTTTCAATAGACTCATACATACCTACAGTTATAGATAAATTATATTGCTTTGATATTTTCAATATATTTTTTACAAAATTACCTTCTAAGCTTTCAGCTTCCTTAGCTCTTTTCTCTAAGCTATCTTCAGAAGAAAAATATACCATAAAGACTTCAGGAAAAATTACCATGTCAGCACCATTATTTTTTGCTTTTTTTGAATATTTTTCAATTTTCAATATATTTTCTTCTTTATTTTTGCTAGATATGAGTTGGGTTAAGCCAATCTTTAATGTTTTTTCTTGCAAATTTACCACCTTATTTTATTATGTTTCATGATTTTATAATTATGTTATTCTTCTTATATGTTGATATGTTGATAAAGCGAACGACAAACCCCTTCTAGGGGCAGGGTAATTTTTTTAAATTTAAAAACTTATTAAAAATTGAGACAGCTGCCAAAGGGGTATGCGTCACTGAAACATGAGTATGCATCTACCCCAACTAACAAGTGTAATAAAATAGGGTTCCAAGCCGATCAACCCTTAAGGCATGAGGAGCGGGAGCCGATTTTTCCTAATCGGCTTGGGGGATAATAGAGTAATACCCATAAAGGGGTGTAACCCTTGAGACCTCAGGAAACCCTTCAGGGCGGGGAGGAGGTCAGATGTGAGCTACTCCCCTAAAGGGCGGCGAGGGGGTCAACTTCTGCTGTCTCAACTATAAATTAATATTTCAACTTTTACAAAACATTTAACTTTTACTATTTTTAGTAGTAATAGGGATAAAATTGAGTAACTTTGATGTATTAAGAAATAGTGTTGGAGATTTATGGGAAAAATATATAAGGCATGAATTTGTTATTAAAATGAAAGAAGGAACATTGCCATTAGATTCTTTTAAATATTATATGGTTCAAGACTCTAAATATGTTAATGTAATGTTAAAATCATTATTAAATGCATCTAGCAAGGCCCCACTTGATAAAATAACTAATATATTGAACTCTATATTTAATACAAGGGATAAGGGATTAGAAGTAGAAAAAGAAGTCTTTAGAGAATTAAATATAGATGAAGCAATAATTAATGAAATCGGTTATAATTTAGTAAATTATGCATATACTAGGCACCTTTACTATTATTCCAGCGTAGGATGGGAAGAGTTTCTTGCTGCATGGACTCCATGTATGGTAGGTTATAGATTTATAGGAGAATTTGTTAAAGGCTCCCCGAACAAGGTATATAATTTATGGGCAAGCTTTTATGGCTCAGATGAATATGGAAAGAGGGTAGAAGTTATATTGGATTCATTAGAATCCATTAAGATAAATGAAGAATTAAAGAATATATTTAAAAACAGCGTAAATTTTGAAATATTTTTTTGGGAATCAGCTCTAAGGAAGGATCCAACAATTTTTAAATAGCCTTAAATTTCTCCGTCCAATTCTCATATAATTTTAGCATCTCTTTATTAACACTAGGCCTTCTCTGCTTTATTGCCTCCATAAAATCATCTATAGTAACTGGCCTTACAGATTCTTCTTTGTTTTCAGATTCAAAATATTCTCTTACAACCCTCATATATGCATCTTGCACTATATCTCTAATATCGCTTCCCGAATACCCTTCAAGCATTTCTGCTAGCTTTTCAAAGTCTATGTTATCATCTAGCTTTACTTTTGAAGTTAAGATCGAAAGCAGTTTAGATCTGGCCTCTTTATTTGGTAGGGGTACATAAATTCTCTTTTGGAACCTCCTTATAAAAGGTTCATCCAATGCCCATGGTTTATTAGTTGCTCCTATTACATATACATGTATAGTTGTAGATTTATCTTGAAGGCCATCCATTTCTTTAAGGAATTGATTTCTTACCCTAACTTCCCCACCTACTTCGTTTGTATGTATTCCTAAAAAGGCATCTAATTCATCTATGAACACTATAACTGGGATGCCGTTCTTTGATTTATTTCTGGCATAGTCAAACACTTTTTTTACGTTTTTCTCTCCTTCGCCAAGCCACTTGCTCATTATGTTTGCGGCATCTAAATAAATGAATTCTCCATTAATTTCATTAGCAACTGCTGCAGCTAACATAGTTTTCCCTGTTCCAGGAGGTCCATAAAGGAGTATTCCTCTAGGCCATCCCAAGGGGAATAGGTCAGGTCTCTTTATTGGGTATATTATAGCTTCTCTTATAGCTCTCTTAGCTTCATCTAGACCTGCTATATCGTCAAAAGTCACGCTAGGCTTTTCTTTAAGCACGAAGTCTGGTAGGTTTTCATTTATATCACCTTTTATTTCAACCTTTATTTCGTCTGAAATTGTTTCCCCAATTGGTTGACTGGCTTTATTTTCTAAATATTTTAACCTTAAATTTAGTTCGTAGATTGTTTTCCTGTATATTTTAGACATAGGATGATCAGGATAATTTCTTATTATTTCTTCAAGAGCCTCAATTGCTTTTTTATATTTGTCTATGGCTGTTTCATAATCTTTATTTCTTTCTGCATCTAAAGCTTCATGCATTTTTCTCCTAGCAGTTTGCTCTAACATAGCAACTGGGTTTGTCTCTGACATGATCTGACCTCAATTGCTAATTTTATAAAAATTGGTTTAAAGAGTGAAAAGCTGTTTATATTTGTTGTTCGTTGGGTAAATCTACCTTTATTATTCCTCTTGCCTCTAATCTATACAATGTAGCTTTAATTATGTTTAAAGGTATGCCTAACTCTTCTGATGCCTTCTTTAGGCTTAAAACTCCGTTTTTCTCCTTTATGTATTCAAAAACTTTCCTTTCTATTATTTCAGGGTCAAAAGTTTCTGGAACTTTAGGTGACAATTGTTCGGCCTCTTTTTGTGCCTTGGCAATAGCGCTAGTTATTAATTCGCTTGCCTCTGGAACAAGTTCTGAAACGCTCTTGCCTTGAGGTATTGTGTTGGCTATTATTCCAGTCTTCCTTATGACTCCTTCAGTCTCTTCTAATACATTGCTTAATGATGTAATAGCTTCTGGCGCAAAGCCAGATAGATATTCATCCATGGAACTTAGGGCATATTTTAATGGAGCCATTACTTTAACTATTGATTCATAACTCCTTGTATCCTGTATCCTCCTTATTGCTAACTCTATCATGTTTCCATAAGTTAATACAGCCTTCAAAACCCTCTTTTTCAATACTATTTCGGCAGCATTTATCTCAGCTCCTTCGTTGTCATTTGATTTCTTAGATTCTATCATTTTTTCATAATAGCCATGTATCTCGTTTATGATTGTAGTCTTTATTCTGTCTAGCTCCATCTTTACCATACCTAACTGGGCAAGTATTTCATCGTATTCTATACCTTCCCCTTGTAGACCAGTCTCTTTGTATTGACCTCTCGCGAAGAATTTTTTTACAATATCACCTATCATTTTTTATCCCTCATCTCTAAATAATAAATATAATTCTAGAAAACTTTAGCAGTCTTCCCTGGTAACACCGGATTATTACCGCTTATTATGCAAAATATAAATTTCAAAAGATTATGCTCCTCCAGATAATTTTATTCCTAGATATTGGAATGCACATGGCACATATCTTATAAATTTCAAATTGTTGTATGTATTACCCCATGTGTTTATATATTTGTTGGAAACTTTATTAAGCAATAAAAGATCTTCTTCTTTTATCTCAATATTAGATGACATAGCGTATTCTTTTACTCTTTCCTTGTTTCTAGTCCCAGGTATGGGAAGGGCATTATTGTTTATTATCCATTTTAAACTTATTTGAGACCAAGTGTAGTTATATTTTTGTGATATTAAGTTTAAAGTTGATATCAGTTCTTTATCTTCTGCAATCTTTTTAAACCTTCTATCTGATTTTTGAGCTAAACTGTATGGGTTCTTTGCACCAGCTAAAGCTCCTTTTGCTAAAGGACTATATGCTATTATTTCTATGTTCTCTTTTTTAGCTAATGGGAATAAATCTATTTCAGCAACTCTATAAGAAAGGTTGTATTCAACTTGATTAGAAATTATTTCATATTTAGATGTACAATGTATTGCATCTTTCAGCAACTTTCCAGAGAAGTTTGAAACTCCTATATAATCAACATATCCCTTATTTACAACGCTTTCCATTCCTCTTATTACTGTGCAAATAGGAATCCAAAAAGGAGGAGGCCAATGTAGTTGTAAAAGGTTTGGTTTGAATCCCAGATTTTTTATTGACATTTTTATCCCCTTTTCAATAAAGTAGCCTGAAGGTCTAAATCCGCCTACCTTTGTTGCAACAAATGAGGAATCTATTGCATTTAGCTCCTTTAGAGCCTCTCCTAGAGATTTTTCACTCTTGCCATTACCATAAACTTCTGCTGTGTCAAAAAAATTAATGCCAGATTCCAAAGATTGCTTTACAATTTCCTTAGCATTTTTTATATCTCCTTTCCACGATGTAGAGCCTATTTGCCAAAAGCCTAATCCAACCTCACTTACCTTTATTTTTGTTTTTCCAAAAGTTCTGTACTTCATTTTTATCCCCGATACCTTTGTATTAAATATTTTTTAAAACTTAGTATTATAAAATCAGACTTTTTAATTTTATATTATAATAAATTTTTGGGAGAAAACCTTGTGGGAATTAAGTATAAGAAAAATAAAGGAAGTAAATGATTTGGAAAGTGTTGTTGAAATAGAAAAGTCTGCTTGGGCAATGCCAGATTATAGGGAAACAACACCAGTACATATGCTAAAAGCTCTTGTTGAGAATGGAGGTATAATTTTGGGGGCATTTGATAAAGATAAGATGGTAGGCTTTAATATGGGTTGGAGCGTGGGATGTGATGAAAAAAGGTATTTTTACAGTCATATGACAGGCGTATTGGAAGATTACAAGTACAAAAATGTTGGATATAAATTAAAGATCAAACAGAGGGAAGAGGTATTAAAATTAGGGATAAATTTAATAAAGTGGACCTTTGATCCTTTACAATCTTTAAACCTTAATTTTAATCTTGAAAAATTAGGAGCTATAGGAAGAATTTATAAAGAAAATTACTATGGTAATATAAGAGATTATATTAATGAGGGTTTAGAAACAGATAGATTCGAGGCTGAATGGTATATATCTAGTAAATATGTTGCTGATAAGATAGAAGGGAAAATTAAGACGCCACCTGCTGAAGAATTGATAAGTAAAGGTGGGTATATAGCATTAGATAGGGAAATAAAAGGAGAAAATAATTATATTGAAATACCTGTAAAGAAAGAACTTGCTTTGGATAGAATAATTTTGATATCTATACCGGCTAATATATCTTCAATAAGAAATGTTGATAAAGAAATTGCTAAAAAATGGAGGTTATATACTAGAGAAGCGTATGAATTTTATTTAAATAAAGGCTACATAGCAGTTGGATATACAAGAGATAAGGAAAAAAGTGGGTATGTTGTATTAATTAGATCTGAATTAAATAACTTATTAAGGGGTGTCAATTTATGGAGTTGAAGAAAATTGAACTTTTCGAATTGTGGGTTAAACTAAGGGAAGATTTTGAGACAAGTTTTGGAAAAACAATAGAGAGGCCAGCTATACTAATAAGGTTAGAGGAAAAAAATGGAGAAGTTGGATGGGCGGAATCTGTAGCTGGAGAAGGACCTTGGTATAGTTATGAAACATGGGAAACTGCATGGCATGTCTTAAACGATTTTATAATACCTAGGGTTAGTGAAGAAAAGGAAATTGATGTTGAGAAATTTAATGATATTGTTTCTAATATTAGAGGCCATAATATGGCTAAAGCAGGATTTGAAATGGCTTTATGGGATCTTAAGGCCAAAGTAGAAGATAAGCCTTTATGGAAAGTTCTTGGAGGTGTTAACAAAAACATAGTCAGTGGAGTTAGCATTGGCATACAAAATACTACAGAAGAATTAGTTAAGAAGGTATCTATGTTTTTAGATAAGGGGTATAGAAGGATAAAGATAAAAATAAAGCCAGGTTACGATCTTGAACCAATAGCTAGGTTAAGAAAGGAATTTGGTCAAGAACTGCCTCTACAAGTAGATGCTAATTCTGCATATAAATTAACTGATATAGAGCTGTTTAAAAAGATAGATGGGTATAACTTGTTGATGATAGAGCAGCCTTTGCATTGGAAAGACTTAGTAGATCATGCAGAATTAGCTAGACATATAAAAACACCTATATGCTTAGATGAAAGCATTGAAGATGTAAACGATGCGAGAAAAGCATATCAATTAGGTTCTGCTATGATAATAAACATAAAGCCTGGAAGGGTTGGGGGATTTAGCGAGGTTTTAAAGATTCATGATTTTTGGTATAAGGTTGCAAATAGGCCTGTATGGATTGGAGGCATGTTAGAAACAGGAATAGGTAGGGGTCACTTGGTTTCTGCTGCTACCTTACCTGGGGTTAAATACCCTAATGATATTAGTGCAAGTGAAAAATACTTTGAAAAAGATATAGTTGAACCACCTTGGACTCTAAATAAGGATGGAACTATTACAGCCCCTGAAAAGCCAGGAATAGGAGTTGAAGTTATGGAGGATTACATAGTGAAAAACTCAAAAAGAACAAAAACTTATTTTATTAATCCTAAAAAGTAGAAAGTAACAAAGAACTTTATTAATATTACAATTGTACCTGCCAATAGAAAGTCCCTGTTTTTATATCCAGCCGTTCCATAAGCGATTAAATTTGCTTGGTGAGAAAATGGAGTTAAAAATGGTGATGAAGCCCCCATAGCTAAAACAGTTATACCAACTAAGGGGTTTGTAAAAGAAAGTGCTATTGGTGCAAGGATTATCGCGGCTGTAACGTAACCGACTGTGTTGCTAAGCAGTAAAGATAATAAAAACAAAATTAAAGCTGAGTTATGAATAAGCCCACCAACTAATGATGATAAGTTGCTTGTTACCATAACTTGCCCAATAGATAAATAGGCTCCTATAAACACTATTAAGGGCCACTCAACGTATTCATACATCTTTCTAATCGTTGAAGTTCCACTGAATGTAGATATTAAAGCGCCTATAAGAAAAGATAAAGCTATGTTTAATCCAAAACTATTTGCTATTATACTCAAAGCCAATCCGCCTATAGAGAATAAGGCTTTTCTTTTATCAAATGCCTTTAATCCTTTGCTGTTTATAGGCAATAAACCATAATAATCAGCAAATTTTGCTACATTGGATTCCTGACCTTGGACTAATAAAACATCTCCAGGTTTTAAAACGTAATCATAAATCCTAGTTATATAATTCGCAAAAGCTATCCCTATTACGTATATATTATGAAATTCAAAGTCAACTTCTTTTATCTTTTTTCCCCTTAATTTTGAAGAGCCGGTTATTAACAATTCGAAAAACTGCTCTTTTGATTCTATTGGTTTTTGAGAAATTTTTAAGCCTTTTGATGATAATATCAATGGTAATTGAGAAGGAGATATCTTCAATAACAAAATGTCTCCTTCTTTAAGTTCCCTTCTTTCACCAATGAACCTCCAAGGCGAAATAACTCTTAGAACTTTAATTCCAAAAGATTTCTCAATACTTTTCGGAGATTTTCCTATGAAATCACTATCTCCTGTTAATTGAACTTCAATGATATAATTTTGCACAGTTATTTCTTTTAATGAAGTAACTTCTTTTCCTTTTCTACCTAGGAAAGGAGTAATTAAGAAAGTTAATATTAATATGCTTATGAAAGAAGAAATCAGATTTATTTTTGCAAATTGCAAAAATTTTAAATTATAACCGAACTTATTATACCATTCATTATCTAAAATTATGTTTGTTGAAGTACCAATTAGTGTCGTTGGTCCACCCAAAATTGAAGCATAAGCTAATGGTAGCAAATATCTTGATATAGGCTTCTTAAGATTTAATGAAATGGAATAGATTAATGGTATAAAGGCAAGAAGCAAGGCTACATCGCTGACAAACCCCGATGCAATAACAGTTAAGGAAAGCAATAAAAGCAATATAATTTTTTCGTTCTTAATTTTTGATGTAATATAGTTTCCTAAAACTTCTAGGAGTCCAGAATCTGCTAATGTACCAGCTATTATCATAAGAGATATTAGGACGATTATTGTAACAGAAGCAAAATTGCTTAGCGCTTCTTTAGGAGAAATAAAGCCTGTTAATACTAAAGCTATCATTGTTGTAATTCCTACTATATCATGTCTTAATCTTCTTGATAACAGTAATAATATAGAAACGGTTATTATTATAATTACTATCACTTGATTAATGGTCAGCACTGCCTTTTACCAGCTTTCTATTATTATTATGGTTATATAAATTTATTTGCATTTTAAAAGAGTGCTATCTTTATAGTTGGAAATAAAACTGGGATATAATTGAATATAATAAGTTTGCTAAAAAGATAATAGTAAAGGAGGTAAAAATGCAACAATATATGACGGACGCGATGTTAGGCACGCTAACAAGGTGGTTGAGAATACTGGGCTATGATGTTATATATTCAAGAGATTATTCCGATAGCCAAATAATTAAAATAGCCATTAAAAGCAAGAGAACTATAATTACAAAGGATAGGGCTTTATATTATAAGGCAAAAAAACTGAATTTGAATGTATATTTTGTTGAGTCCACAGAAATGCCTAAAATATTAGCTGAGCTATATTCTAAAAAATTGATAGACTTAGAATTAAATCCTGAAAAAAGTAGGTGTCCTGAGTGCAATGGAAGATTGATTAAGGTTACAGATAAGAATTTAATTAGAAGCAGAGTACCTCCTGGAGCATTAAAAACGTATAATGTTTTTTACTTGTGCAAAAGGTGTGGTCAAGTCTATTGGGAAGGAGGCCATTGGAAAAATATAAGAAGAATAATAAATGAGGCTAGGTCTTATTTATAAAAAGCATAAAATAATTGTATTAATAAATTATTTTCATAAATATTAATAATATTTGTATTAATTTAATGATTATTTATTCTTTTCTGCTTTTAGTTGGTATACCAGATCAATATAATATGGGGCCAATTTTAATATATCTCTTTTTGAAATCATACCCACCGGTTTTAATGTTTTAGAATTTAAAATGGGCAAATGCCCTATGCCTTTGCTTCCCATTAAACTTGCAGCTTCTTCTAGTGGTGTATCTTCAAATGCATAATATGGATTCTTTGTCATAATTTGGCCTGCATTAATGGTAAGAGGTGATATTCCTTTAGCTACAACGTCTCTTACAATATCCGTTTTAGTTATTATACCTAGAAGGTTTCCGTTCTCATCAACAACAATTACTGATCCCACATCTCTTTCAATCATGATCCTAGCTATTTCATCCACGCTTTTAGTAGGCAATACATTCACTGTGGGTATCTTCATAACATCTCTAACTAAATATTTTGGCACTGGACCTGTCATTGTATCCACCACTTTATAAAAGAAAGAAAAGAGTTTAAAGTATCTTTTGCTTTAATAAGTATTTTTTAAAGAATAATTTACATATATCTTCTTCAATAATGTAACATGCCTTGTAGATCTTGGGGGCAAAAGAGTTTGCTTTAATGCGACGCTTATCACATCTTCTTTATCAAGCTTAGGTGGGTCAATTATTAATCCTTTCTTTTTTACCTTTTTTGTTTCAGGCTTTAAAAATGATATGTTGTTTATGCTTTTTTGGAACTCTTTTTCAAATTTATTTATCAACATATATGAATCAATTTTGTTATCATTGCACATTATTATTTTTATTGAATTGTTATAATATTCTATATCTTGGAAGCAAAACATAGATTTTAAATAAGATATTATATCTTTATAATTTATATTGTAAACCCTATACCATTTATCTACATAAATTTTATCATCATTTAAATAATCAGTTAATATAGCAGGAATATACTTGAGACCTAACGATTTTAATGCTCTGGTTCTATGTGCGCCATCAATTATTGTACCTGTTTTTATATCAGCAATTATTGGTTTTCTCACAACTTTTTGTGTTATAATTGATTTTTTCAGTTCCTCTATGTGTTCATCAATTGCAAATTCGTGCTGTTTAAGATCGTCTATGTTGACTAATCCTATATATATTTTTTCAATATCTTTAGTCTCCACAAAGGCGCATCACCGCTTCACCTTTTCATAACATCTATGTCTGTCTAGATTAAAAACTTTGTATTATATGCCAGATAGCATAATTCAATAAAAATTAAATATAAATGTTAAATAGGTTTTACTCCTCATCTTCACTACTATCGCTTTCTTCTTCAGAACCTCCAAATGAAGAAGAATACCCTCCCCCTCTTCTGTATCCTCCTCTTCCCCCTCTTCTGTATCCTCCTCTTGATCTTCCATAGCTTCTTGAACTCGATTCAGAAGCTTTCGGTGTACTCTCAGGAATTTCTTCTGGCTTGGGGAGGCCTTCGTCATCTATTTTATTAATTTCTCCACGAGAATCTATATTTAGTTGAACATCACCTTTAAAGCTTGTAGTCCAAGCACCTTTTAGCTCTACTGCATCCCCTTCATTAATTTTCCCTGCTTGATTACCCCACATTGTCAATTTTATTCTTCCGCTTTCATCTCCAACTACGGCTTCACTTATTGTTCTATCTCCTCTCTTTGTGTGGATGACTTTTGGTTCGTCAACACTTAAAACCCTTACCTTAATAGATACATTATCTTCCCCCTCACGGAGGTCCGAAACCTTACGATTACTTTCACTCAAGATTACATTCCTCACACTATTTACTTACGCCCTTCTGGGCAATTAAAACTTTGAAAACCTGTGGTTAAAAGTTTTCCCTTCGAATATAATGGTCGAAATTGTTTATTTAACACTTTAATCTATAATAAATAAAAGCAAACTTAAATTGATTTGAAATAAAAAGGTATACTTTCTTAAAGTTAATATTTCTTAATTTTTATATAATCATAATTACTTAAATACTTCCTTTGATATAATAAAAAGCAGAAATCCAGTATGAGGTGGTGTATTCTATATGATAGACAGAAAAAAAGGACTGAGTAAAGGGGCATTATATGGGATAATCGTCGTAATAATCGTCGTAGTAATAGTAGGTGGAGTAGCTGCTTATTATGCATCAAGAAAGCCGACTACAACAACCACAACAACAACCACAACAACAACCACAACAACAACCACAACAACAACCACAACAACAACCACAACAACAACATCTATTCCTCCTGTAACCACAACAACAACCACAACAACACCTTCGGTTACAACTTTCTCTTTCTTAAACTGGTGGGGACCTGAAGATCCACCCGGTTTAAAGTGGATAGCAGGTAACTTTTCGCTAATGTATCCACAATATCAAGTATCTTATACATCAATTCCAGGTGCTGGAGGAACTGTAGCACAATTTGTTATATTAGGTATGATAGAGGCACAAAAGCCTCCTAATTCATTCCAAGCTCACTATTCACCAGTAATGTGGTCATATGTAGAAGTTATGCCTCAATTAGGTAAGGATTTTGTTAACTTTACCCCGATAGCACAACAAACAGGATTTTATAATTTAGCTGTTAGAGAAGGTCTTTTAGCTGGTATGTTTAATGGGACTATGTTCTCTTTGCCGCTGGAAGCACACAGAGGTGTTTTACTTTATTATAATCCACAACTGTTAAGAAAATATAATATATCATATCCTATAATGACTGTAGAGCAATTAATTAATGACACAGAATATTTGGCATCTAAAGGAGTTACAAACATATGGGTAGTTCCTGGTGGAGATGGTGGATGGGATCAATTGAACCTATGGGAAAACATATTCTTAGGCTTAGCGTCAGAAAAGTATGGTCCTGATGGTGGAGCTAAATTATATAATGAGATTCTATACGGAGTTATCAATTTGAGTGACCCAAGTGTTCAGGCATTAGTTAATCAAACTGATTATGACTTTTTGTTATTAACTAAATATGATTATTCAGGATGGCAGACTGGCACATGGTCATCTGGCCTAGCTAATATAATTAATGGACAAGCCTTCTTCCAAGCAAATGGCAATTGGGTTACAGAATATGCTTACATTTGGTATCATGTAACAGCCTATGCTCCAGTGGCTCCATATACAAACTGGACAAACGTTACATTAATGGAACAGCCATTCCCAGGTACATGGGGTAACTATGCAGTTAATGAAGACTCTATGGCAGTACCATCTGTATATAACCCATATATGCAAGCTGCAGTAGTATTTGCTAAATTCTGGAATTCATACAACGGAATGAAGATATGGACATCTAGCGGAAAAGGTGTAGAGGTTTGGAGTAATGGTACGGATTTCTATCCAACTACAGCACAATGGTATGATTATGTAACATTTAAGAACATATCAGCAACAGATCCAGGTGCATTTACAATAGATCCAAGCGATGAATCTTTGTTCACAGATACATTCTCATCAATGATTTCACAGGCACTAGCTTTGCAAAACGGAGGAACAGCCTATATTACAACATTTAATTCCCAATTTGCTTCTATAATGCATCAACAATGCTTAGAATGGCAGACCGCAGCACAAAACGGCTTTGGATTTTTAGGTATGAAGGGACAACCTTTTGCAAACTATTTGCCTCCATGGGTAAACCCAACAACATATACATATGTGTCTGGCTACACATGCCCCACATATTAAATAAATTAATATAAATTAATTTTTTTATTTTTTGTATTCATATTTTTATGGATATGTTTATAATCTTGCTAATATAAAGCATAATACAGAGGAGGAACTATTATGAAAAATCAAGGATATCTAATGGTAATTCCTACACTATTATTTGCAGGACTTTTGCTGGTAACTGTTGTATGGAATGTTTGGCTTTCTTTCTTAAATTCGTCAATATTGGTTCATAAGCCCAAGTTTGTTGGATTAGCAACGTATCAATATCTTTTTTCGCAATACTTTTTTAAAATCTCAACTACACATACAATAATATTTACTATAGGATTAGTTGCAATAGGAAACGTTTTGGGCCTACTTTTCGCAGGCCTTCTTTACTTTATACCTAATACTGTACAACGTTCTCTTTATTTATCAATATTCATTTACCCATTAGCTATAGCTTCTTCAACAAGCGCATTAATATGGGAATGGCTTTTGAATCCAACAATAGGTGTAGATTGGCTTTTAAAATTACTTCATTTACCTGCTCCATATTGGCTCGGTACTTCTAACATGACGTTGATATCTATGATTATGATAGAAGTATGGGCATATACCGGTTTAGCTACTCTTTTCTATTTAGCGTCATTTATGAACGTTGATAAAACTGTCATAGAAGCGGCTAGGCTAGATAAGGCAGGAGGATTAAAAATTTTATTTAAAATACTGATACCTAATTCTATGAATGGTTTTATTATTTCAACAGCGCTTCTGTTTCTGTTTTCGTTTAGAATATTTACAATTCCCTTTGTGTTAGGGGGTTCTGCAACTTCTCCTACATTGATGACATATGTCATGTATGTTTATAACTTGTTTATATCAGAATATTTCTCAGCTTCGGCAGCTATGGCTGTAATAGTAACAATTATAGCTGCCGCTGTCATATTGCCTTTTGCTATATTTGGATTGATGAAGTGGGTTTTTAAGAGGTGAAATATTATGGGTAATAAAAACAATTCTTATAGGTCTGATAATTATTATTTTAGGGTTTTTAAATATGCTATATTGCAATTAATAGCGGCAATTCTTGTAATATTATGGTTGATGCCTTTATACGCATTATTTGTTGGGGCTTTAAAATCTAATATAGATGCTGCAACTACTCCTGCATTGTTGCCTCCTTCAAAAGCAAGTAGTGAAGCTTTTTATTTTGTATGGCACGGCTTTGGAGGTATTTATGGTTTAATAGGGCTAGAATATCCATTAATTAGGGAAGTCTTGATAGATGTACCAATAGCAGCTCTTGCAACATTACTAGGGGCTATGGGTGCATATTTCTTTTATATAATTATGGACAGGCATTATATTTGGAGTACAATAGGGTTTGCTATTATATCTCTTGCAACATATTTACCAGTTGAGACAACAACTGTTCCTTTGATTCAAATTGTAACTTCTTTACATTTATATAATACATATTATGGCGTAATACTGGCTTATTTGATGTTTTATATACCCATGTCAGCATTGCTTATATCGATTTTTATGCCTTCAATTCCAAAATATTTGTTAGAATCGGCAAAAATTGATGGAGCAAGCGACTGGACGATCTTTTGGAAAGTTATAATGCCTTTATTAGTACCTGGATTCTTATCAACTTTTATATTTACATTTTTACAAATATGGGACAACTTTTTCATACCAATTCTAATAATATCTAATCCCCAAGAAATGCTTTTGTCTGTAGCTGTAAGACAATATGCTGGAGGTTATGCTATAATATATAATAGATCTTTTGCTGCAGGTGTAGTAGGTTCTATTGTACCTTTAGTTATATTCATATTCCTGGGTAGATATTTTATAAGAGGGCTAGCAGCACTTGGAGGCGGTGCCAAAGGAGTTTAAATTAATTAAAAATTTTTACATCTTAAATTTAAGCTACTTATTATTCCTGGACCCATGTACAGTATTGCTGTATAAATTTCAGCAGCGTTTGCATATTTTAATATATCATTTAATTGCTTACAGCTCATAATCCCTCCTACCCCTATAATTGGTATTTCGTTTCCTCCAACTTCTCTCGCTTTTTTGATCATATAATTTGACAATCTATAAAGTAACAAACCGCTTAGGCCCCCTCTCTTTGCACTTATCCTTTGATCTTCTATAGGCAAAGTATTTGTTAAAACCAGTCCAAATCCTTCTTTGCTGGCAAGCCTAACATAGTCTTCAATTTTAAACCTTGGGCCTATTTTAATGAAAATCTGCTTTTTTGAAGATGCTAAAGTTGGTATTATGTCTTTCCATTTATCTTTATAAGTAGGGCTTGATAAATTGATCTCAATGCCTTGTATGTTGTTGGTAGAGTATTTGTTCAAATAAATTATTTGTTCTTCGATTTCAAATAGGCTAAAACCAGCTATACTAATAAAAATCGGGTAATTTACTCTTGAAACTCTAGACAAAACCAAGGGTAAGCCGTCATTATTTAAACCCATAGCATTAACCATAGAATATGGCATTATCCTAGCTACTCTTGGTGGTCTATTTCCTATCCTTTTTTTGGGTGTTGTTGAGCCGACAACAATAAAGCCAGGATTGAAATGAGATAAGAATTTTGTATATTTTCCGTTTTTATCTAATCCTGCGGCAATTCCAACTTTACCACATACATTTGCCGATCCGATTTTATATAGATCTTTGCAATTGCTTTCATGTAATGGTATGGAAAAAATTATGTGACCTAACTTCATTGTTATTTCTGGATGTATGTGTTTTACTGTTTTCATAATAATTTTCATCATAGGTTCAGATAGGTTCATCTTTCTGCACCAGAGATTTCCGCCCTTAGGGCGGAGTAGTTCACTTTTCACTTATTTTTAATGTTTTTTGTCCATTAAAATTCAATTGGTTCTGACCTGCTTCCTAAAGGACGAGAATCCCATTAGGGCAGTTCATTGGTTTATCTCATCCTTCATCACTTCATAGCTAGTGGGTAGAGGTTTCTCCATTTACAAATGAAAGCCTCGCCCTTCAGGGCGGAGAGGAGGTTAGCTTGCTCTGTAAATATTTTATATTAAATGAATTTTAAGATAAAGAACTAAATCTTTAACAAATCTTATCTTTTTATTAATTTCCATTTTATTTCACTATAGTTAACAGGCTCAATTAAACCTTCTTCTCTTAGACAGGCTAAATAACCTCTAATAGTATTTTCAGCAAGCAAATAAATGCCAACCTCTGGTTCTTCGCTCTTATATTTTGATGTAAGTTTGTTTGTAATTGAAGATAAACTTAGAGGTTCATTTAATATATTTTTTAGCTCTTCTTCAACCTCAGTTATTTTTTTGATATTGCTCTCAACGAGTTGTAAAGCTTCAGAGCTTTTAACTATAGGCCCGTGAGATGGTACTAAAGTTTCTATTTTTGGTAATAAATTCATAATTGTATTAAGACTTTCAACTGATTTACATGGATATTGATGGTAAGGGATTCCATATTTAGACAATACCTTATCTCCAAAAAGCGAGTCTCCTGCGTACAAAACAGCATTTGGTGTTATAATACCTATCTGCCCTTGTGTATGCCCTGGCAAAGGAACTAATTTTAGAGGTCCAAAATTTTCTTGGTTGCTAATTAATATTGTTGGTGTAACAGATTTTGCTTTAAATGGAAGGATGCTGTCATCTTGATTTAATAAATATCCAAACGTAAGTAAAGCTCTGAGTTTAGGGTCTTTTAGAGCTGGAGCGTCTATATCTGAAACAGCTATTTCATTTGTTGAAAAGCCTTCACCTAAAACTGATATATGATCGCTGTGGTAATGTGTTATAAATGCAATGGTTTTTTTCGGGTTTAATCTGTTAACTATAGATTTAAGCTCTTTAGGTCTTTTAGATCCCTGACCAGGATCAACTATATATAGTTCATCTTCATTTTTATAAAATAATGTAGATGGACTACCTTTGTATATATAAGTATTCCCATTAATATTTTCTAATCCCACTAGATACACCTATTAATCTATAAATAATTATAATTATTAAATGTTTGTTTAATCTGTTTTGGAACATAATTTCTTAACATATTGAAAACATAGTCATGGAATACATGTTTAATAACTTATTAACGAACTTGTCAACATAATCCAGCACACGATTCTTTTCACGGTAAGAATACTTCTTTATAAGCGCTTTTCTTTTTTTACTGTGCTTTGAAGAGAAGGACTGTATTTTACCCCTCTTTAACTCCATACCAAATTTCAAGCTATACAACTCCTCATGGTAATAATAAACTTCATTCAGATTTAAATGAGGCTTTAAACACATTAAAGAAAGCAATAGGTAAAATCTTATAATCAATAAGAAAACACTATCTTTTATTGTAAATCATAAAACATCCATAAAAGGAGTGAAACCTTCAAGATCTTAAGAATTCCTTTAGGGTAAATAGAAGGTCATATTTAAAAGTAAAAGAAATATTTATTTAAGTTTATCTTAAGTTTATTAAAAAAATAAATAATTCCATATGCAATATATATATTGGTATAGAAGGGAGGTGATTATTGTGGAAGTTTTGTTAAAAACTGGGCCTGTAAGGATGAGCGGATATGCTCTTAAATTGCGTAGGGTAACAAATGCAGCTTTTCGTAAATTGTATAAAGAGAAAAAAGTTGATCCAAAAGTTATAAACCAATTTTTAACAGAATTAAATAAAAATTTATATGGAATTTTAGTGGAGAAATATAATATTCCTAAAGACGTCATAATTAATATTCAGCTTGTTCTCGATTTAAATGACAGTAATATTATTATAAAAGATTTTGGTTTATCTCTATATAATAAAGATGAGATATTAAGTAATAATTTGACCAAAGAATTTAAACAATTAATTAAGATCATTTAACAACTAGTAAATATAATAAATTGGTATTACACTTTATGTTATAAAATTTAGTGTAAGTTGAATTCATTTTATGTTTTGCAATAAAATGCCTCTAAAAATGTTTTTAAACTTGTGAAAATTAAATTTACTGGGCGATGCATAAATAAGATGAACCAGTATAATAGGATACGGAGTAAAAAATTAGGTTATATTTACGCTGTTGCATTTACTATTATTATAATCTTTTCTGTTTTTGCTTTTCATCACATATCTTTGCTTTCTATAAAAAATAACGTGAATGCAAGGATTGTAGCATTAAAACCGGCATCTCCAACATCTTTAACTTCTGTTGCTGGACAAAACTTAAGTGTCTACATACCCAATTATAATACTAATGCAAAAAGTTTTGCAGTATTATATGCAGGAAATGGTTATGCTGTAAACACATCTTATGATTATGTTAATCTATTTTATAAATATCCTGGGGAATACTTAATTTATTACAATGTGTATGAAAATGGTGTGCTTATTGGTTCTTCTTCACAAAATTTAATGAGGATTATAATTACTCCTAATATATCATATAATATGTCTCAATACTTAACTGTACCTACTATAACTTTTAACTCAACTGAAAATCCAAGTGCCCCATTATTTAATGTTTCACAAAAAATTTACTTAATTGGTAGCTTTTTACAGCCACCATCAGGTCAAAACATGACAATTTATGAGTATATATGGAATTTTGGTAATGGAACTACAGAAACTATAATGGCTAACCAAACGACTTTATTACCATTATATAATCCTGTTGTTGTTTATAACACACCTGGATTATATGCAATATCTTTAACAATTGTTACTAAAAACGTATCATCAGGGCAAACGTATAATTATACAACATATCAAACAGTTGCTGTATCAGGAAATGGAGAAAAATTTGCGTTGTTTACTACTTATTTTGATACACCGAATTCAAAATTGATTATATCGGCAGAAAATGTTCCTGGAGGACCATATAGCTTTGACCCACAAATAGATTACGATGCCATAGGCTTTGAAGAACTATTAAATATATACTCCACATTAGTTATATATAATGGATCTTCAACATCTTCATTTTTACCAATGGCAGCAGCATATTTGCCAACAATTGGTAATTGGTCAAACTTAACAAATAGATATACTTATGGAGCAATATCTCCCAATTACACTATTTACATATTTAAGATAAGACCAGGCTTATACTTCTCAAATGGAGATCCTATAACGGCATATGATGTATGGTATTCAATGATAAGAGACATATTGTTTGCAGGAGGAACTCCTGGCACGCCAGGTTGGATATTAACTCAATATTTGATACCTAATTACACACCATTTACATTTGTTGTTACTTCTCCAAACGATACTCAAGGATTTGAAGAAATTATGAATGCTGTAACTTATAATAATCAAACTGATACAGTAACTTTTCACTTGTGGAGACAGGTAGCCCCACAATTCTTGTTTACAGCATTAGCAGATCCGGAAGGAACAGGTATTTTAGATGCAAAATGGTTAGAGCAAATAGGTGCTGGAATTAATTTCACACCTGCAGGATTTTATCAATACGAACAACAAGCAAATGAAGGTAATTACAATACACAAGTTCAATGGTCTCCAATATCTTCAGGACCTTATATGATTAAATCATATACGCCAGGAGAAAGTGTTGTGTTAGGTCCAAATCCATATTGGCCAAATAATATTTCATACATTCCTAAGCCAAACGACACAGTTATAATATACTGGGTTAAAGATCCTAACACCGCTTATGAAATGTTCTCATCAGGTCAAGCTGATATAGTGACATTTCTGCCATCAAACTACATGCCTTCAATAGAAAAACTTGAATCCGAAGGACAGGCATCTCTATATGAATTTCCAAGCTTAAATGAATATATTTTTGCATTTACATCAAACATAAGCACTAGCATTTTATCATCTTTAAATCCATCGTATAGTATACCATCATATTACTTTGCAAACCCATTGGTTAGAGAAGCTTTTGCATACGCATTTAATTATACACAGTTCTTCAACAATATTTTGGGTAATGCAAAGTATCATTTTAACTTTGGAAATCCTATATGTGGAGCAATAATTTATGGATTACCATATTACATACCTCCAAGTGAATTAACAGGTTGTCCAACATTTAACTTAACTTATGCTAAGCAATTAATGGAAGAATCAGGTTTCTATAATATAACAGTTAACTTCCCAATAATAGTATCAAGCGGTGATACTGTTGATTTTACAGCAGCAGAAATGTGGGCACAGGCATTGCATGAAATGGATCCAAATATAAATGCTCAACCATTGTACATGACTCAATCAACTATAATGTCGTATCAAATTCCAGGTCAAAATCCAATGCCCATATATAATTTAGAGTGGGTTCCAGACTATCCATTGGATAGCGATTTTACTAATGCCTTATACCTTCAAAGTGGAGACTATGCAGCACCTAATGGATGGAACGTATCATACTTTGAGAATTTAAGCAAATACTTTGCTTCTCAAGGTAATACTTTTTTGGCTAACTTGTTCCAAAATGAGTCTCAAGAATATGAGGAATTAAACAATTTGTTAATCTTAGCAAATTTTGAAGCATTAAAAGGAAATAATACCATGGCACAGCTATATTACAAAGAAGCAGAGCAAATTGCTATAAGCCTCTATTTATATGTTTATGAATATCAACCAAATTTGCAGTGGGTAATAAAGCCTTATATGTATGCATATAATAATCAAATATCTTATCAAGAAAATCCAATAAATGCGGAGGACTCCGTATTTTATTGGTGGTTTAAATAATTTTATTAAAATTCTTTTAAGCTTAATAGACCTCAAGGAACCCTTCATGGCTGGAAGGAGGTCAATTTAATGGATTATGTTGTATAAAACTTTTATGCTTTTTCTATTTTTATATTCCTAATTTTTGTTTATAATATTGTTGGTGTCTAGTATTAACAAAAACATATAAATAATTTATTTATCGTAATATATGGTGAAAATATGGGAATTAGAATTAATAAAGGCACTTTACCATCCTCATTAGTAACAATCCAATTATCTTTATTGACAATACAATTTATAACTGGTATGATAATAAATTTATTTGCACCAATGAATATACAACCTTATTCAAGTCATCCTTTTATGATGGGTTATATGATGTATATTTTTAATGCTATACCTTTATTACCTTTTCATATGATGTTGGGTATAATAATAGGTATGATTTCTCTTGCTATGCTAGTTATATCTGCAATAAAAAAAGACAGCAAAATTTTAGTTTTATCTCTTGTAGAAGGAATGTTTGTGTTAATTGCAGGAATTTCTGGTATAGATTTTATTTTATCTGGATTATCGAATAATTATCTATCGTTTATTATGTCTATTGGATTTATAGGTTCATTGATTACGCTATTTTTATTCTCTAAATAAATTTTAGGTATTTTTAAATTTATTTTAAGATATAATAAATTTTAATTGGAATCTTGCATGAAATAATATTTAAGAGGTAATACACATAAATAAAATAAAGGAGGTTCAAAAATTGCAAATTGTTCATATGTCTGATCTTCACATTGGTGCTAGGCCATATAATGAAAACATTATTTATGAAGATATAAAAGAGGCCTTTAATCAATCCGTTGAGATGATAAAAAAGGAAAGGCCTGATTTATTTATAATTTCAGGAGATTTATTTGATAGCCCAAAGCCTGATAACGATTCTTTAAAATTTGTTATACAGAAGTTTAAAGAATTAACTAATTTAGGAATACCAATAATACTAGCACATGGAGAACATGATACCCCAGGAAGAAGAGAAACAACTATATTGCAAGTAATTTCTTCCGCAGTTGATAAAGTATATGCACCATTATATGAAATAAGGTCAGATAAATCTACACCAAAAGAAAAAACGTATGAAGAAATTGTCGAGAATACAAAAGTTTCAATTAATAAATTAAATGTATTTGTGTATCCATTTAAAAAATTAAACCTAGATTTAAGAAGGCAGCTTGCTAAAGAGTTATTGCCTTATTACAATGAAGCTATAAAGCGATTAGGCGGGAAGACAGTTTTTGTTGCACATTTTTCTGTAGAGCCCATATTTGTTCATGACGCTTTAGTTTCTGTAAATGAATTGCCAGAAGCAAGTTATATAGCAATGGGGCACATTCATAGGAGATGGATAAACAAAGAAGGAAAGTATTATGCTTATCCAGGGTCTTTATATCCAATAGAATCAAATGAGGCAAGATTCTCTACCAAAAGGGGTCCATTGCTTATAGATCTTTCTACAGATGTTCCTAGTATACAGGAAATAGATATACAAGTTAGAAAAAATGTTGTAAAGGAATTAGAAATAACAAACGAAAAAGAAATCTATAGTAAAATTAAAAGTATTGTAGATATTGAAAAGAAGACTTTAGAAAAAAATAATAAAAATCCTCTCATTTATTTAAAAATAGGCATACCTAAAAACATAGTCTCTAAGATAGTTTTGCAAAATGTAGAAAAGGTAAAGAATGAAGAAAATTTAGTTATTATACCTTTATTAGAAAGAATAAATAAAGATTTAGGAGAAGGACCTTATTCAGTAAAATCTTTAAGCAAAAGCTTACTAGACCCCGTAAATATAATGGTTAATGAATTTAAAATTAAAGAAAGCACAGCTAGGCTATTAATAGAATTAAGAGATGCCGCATTCGAAAAAAATGAAGAAAGAGTAAATGAATTGTTAACAAAGTTATCAGAAAGCAGCATAGAAGAACTAAAGAAGGTGTTGGCTTAATGGGATACTATATTATAGATTCAATATCATTAAAAAACTTTTTAAGCCATGAAGATACAAAAATAAACTTTTCTTTAGGCAGCACTGCATTAGTTGGAGAAAATGGGGCAGGAAAGAGTAGTGTATTGGAAGCCCTATTCTTTGCATTAACACTAAAACCTTGGAGAGATAGATCTTATTTGATAAAAACCAATTCGAGTAAGGCAACAATAACGGTTAAGCTAAGGGAATTAGATGGTAATAATGTATTAGAGCTTATAATATATTTAACAAGAAGAGGCAAGGATGGATTAAATACAGAAGTTACGCTAAAAAGGAATGGTAAAATTGAAGCATCAAAGGTGGAGGAGTATAAAAATATTTTAAAGCAATATTTAAATATGCAATCATTGCCTGATGTAAGTGATTTTTTGCAAAATTCGATTATAGTTAAGCAAAATATATTGAGTAATATAGCAAGCAAAATGAGTGATTCTAGAAAAGATTTTAAAGAATTAATTGAAAGTGCGTTAGGAATAAAATTATATAAAGAAGTAGAAGAAAATTTGACAGAGATTGATATAAAGCCTGATAAATTTGAAGAAGGTATTGGAATTTATAATATAAAGCAGAGGCACAAAGATAATTTGGAAATGACAATAGAAAAGAAGAAAATAGAAGTAAATGATATAAATAAAAAACTAAATGAAATAATTAGAAATATGAAGGAAAAAGAATCGCAAAAAGTTATAATGGAAAACAAAAAAGAGGAAATTAATAATAAGCTATTAAATCTGCAAAACAAAATTATTGAATTAACAATTTTAAAATCAAAGAAGGATTCCATAGAGTCTGAAATAAATAAAATTAAACTTGAAATAAATTCCATAGAGTCTGAAATAAAATCTATTGATTTTAAAATAGCTGAAATAGAAAAAGCTAAACCTATTGCGAATATGTATGGAGTTTTGGAAGAATACACAAAGTTAGTTGATGAAAATAGAATCCTTGAGAATGAAATAAATAACTTAAAAAGTATAAAGTATTATTATAGTATATTGCTAAAAAATAGTGAAATTGAAAAAAGATATGAAGAATTAAGTAAAAAAATAGAAGAATTAAGAAAAGAATTGGATACAATAAAAGTTGAACACGCTCGTATAAAAGAAATTAATAAAAATTATAATAAGAAAAAAGATAGAGTTAATAGTATATTAAATAATTATAAGGAGCTAATAAGCGATGTAGTTGATATTAATGTTTTTAAGAAGTATAAAGATATAACTGATTCTTTAAATGATTTTATAGAAAAAGCAAAGGATTACTATGAAAAATTGGAGAAAGAAAATGAAAAAAATAAAGAGCAAGAAAAAGAGATATCGAATAAAATAAGTACCATTAATTATAATATTAAATTAATGAAGAATTATATAAGTGTATTAGAAAGACCTGGAGAAAGCAGTGAATGCCCGGTTTGTCATAGTAAGCTAACGGGCAAAACTGTAAGTGATTTGAAAAATAATTATGCAGATGAGATTAGAAAACATGAAAAAGAACTCAAAGAACTTAATGAAAAAGATAAAGAATTAATTGATAAAGTAAAGCAAATTGAAAATAAATTGAAGTTATTAATGAATATAATTAATGAACTAAAATCTATAAACGATGAAATAAGTGATGAAATGAAAGAGTCTGAGAAAAAGCTTTTGTTAATAAGTTCTGAATTGGATGAAAAATCTGAAGAACTTGAAGGACTTGAGAAAGAGTTTAAAGAAATAGAAGAAGGACACAATGAATATATAAGTGCATTAAATTATTTCAAAGTTATTAATTTAAATGTAGAGGATATTCCTAAAAAGTTGGAAGAATATGATAAAAAGGTTGTCATTAACAATGAAATTAAAAATAAAATTAAAGAAATTGAAAAAGAATTGCTAAATAAGACAGATTCTAAATCAGTTGACGAGGCAAAAAATAAAATTAAAGACGCAGAGTCTAAGGTTAGCTTATTAGATAAGTACATAGAAGATAGAGAAAAAAATGAACAAGAATTAATTAAAAAGAAAGAAGAACTTGATATGAAATTAAAAGAACTTGATGATATTAATTTTAAAATTAATTATATGTCTGGATTAGAGCAAGAAATTAGTAAATTAAAAAATGATGCAGATAACTTAGAAAATCAATATCAAAAATTAATAAAAGAAATAAGTGCTCTGGAAGGGGAGAAAAAGGTAAACGAAGACAATTTGATTAGGTTAAAGAATGAAGTAGAAGCGTTAGAATCCATAGAAAAGAAAATCGTTGTTGGGCTTGCATCTATAAACATCTTTGATAAGATACAAAGATCCCTCTATAATAATGCATTAATTTCTTTGGAAAATGAAATGAATAACATCTTTTCTAGATTCGGTCTTGATTATTCTAGAATTGAAATAAGAGAAAATAGTGATGGAAATCTAGGAGTATATGTAATAGATAGAGAAGGTAATGAAGGACCTATTTCTATTTTAAGCGGCGGAGAACAAAATGTAATAGCATTAACATTTATAATAGCATTAAATAAAATAATACAAGCTAAGATAGGATTTTTGGCACTAGATGAGCCAACAGAGAGTTTAGATGAACAAAGAAGGAAGATTTTAGTAGAAGTTTTGGGAAAGCTTACTGAAAGTGAAACAAGCGAAGTACCTCCGCCCGTTAATCAATTGCTATTAATAAGTCATCATAGTGATATAATGGATAGCATAGATCAAATATGTAATGTGAAGAAAGAAAACGGGATATCGAAGGTTTCATGCCAAAACGAGGAAAAAATCGGGTGAGATTATGGAATCAAATCTAGTTAAATCTGCTCTAAAAAATAAAGATATTATATTAAACATAATTAAAAAGTTCCCATACGAGAACAAGTGTAAAATAGATTGGAGAGAGTTACCAGAAAAGGGAGAGATGGTTGAGTATTCAGCTGAAGATGGAGGAGATGTAGTTTCAGAATTTGAGACTTTTACAATTTATGCTGTGAAATCATATTCTAAGATTTTTAGCAATGCAAATGATAAAGGTAAGCCGGAAGAAAAGGCTTTTTTCGGTTTATTGTTACCCCCTAAGTATTCTATGTCTAGAGTTTCTTTATATAGAGAAATTTTAGAAGCAAGTTCATCATTAAATTCGATACCAAAAAATGGTATGTTTTTATTTGATGGTAGTATTGTACCTATAATTGCTTGGTGGAGACCTTTATCTTCTATAAAGAATGGTTATATGCTAAATTCATTAATAGATTTGGCAAAAGAAAAGATGCAAGAAAATGAAGAAAATATTAGAGATATTAATGAATTAATAAGTGATAAAGTAGAACACCCGATAATGCCAGAGTTATTAATGAAGAGAGCACTAAATGGATACAGCTTAGATGATTCAGATTGGTATCTTGCGTTAGAAATATTGGAAAAGTTGTATTCTTATAAGGTTCTTATTGAAAAAATATGGGAAAATAATTCAATTCCAGTTTTTATAACCAAAACTAGTAGATCAAGAGATTTCTGTAAAAGCAATTTACCAGACGTTCATATAATTAGGAGAGCTGAGCCTTCAAATCCAGGTTATCTAATATGGGAAGACAGTATAAGGTATGGTTCATACAATATAACTGGAGAAAGAAAGGGAGATAAAATGTTCCCTAATATAGGTAATATTTCAGACTTTTTTGAAAGGAGGCTGGGCGTATTAAAACTATATGCTAGATTATCAAGAGGTGGGTCTATATTACAAATAGAGTTTTTATTAGATAACGAAAAAAATATGCCAAATTATGAAAGCCTGACTGAGGAATTATTATCAAAGCTTATTTCCATATCTCTTCAAAAAGGATATCCTACGTCCCTTGTTTTAGCCCATCATTATGCCACTATAACATATAACGATATGGAATCATTAATTAAGATTTCTGGATTGGAAGGTGAAGTAAGGGAGAGGACTATGCTTTATTTTTGAGGTGGTATTATGATATGCGGTGAAGTTCCTTTAGGATGGATTGTAGGGGAAAGTGAACCTGAAAGAAGCTTGGTTATTTTTTCAGAAAATAATCAGGATAATCAAAATGTAAGGCTATCGGCTGGTATGTATTTAACTGTAGAAACACCTGGAGGATGTGTATTAGGTATAGTAGAAAAGTTAATTTCTGGGAGCAGGCTTTTGCCTCAAAGCGTTACCGATCCTGAGTCTGTCGGATCAGTAATTTCAGCAATAACTCATGGAGAACTGGTTAAGGAATCTTATCTCAAAGGTTCAGTTAGATGGCTTAGTTATCTGAAAACACTTAAAAATGGGTTAATAGAATCTCCAAAAATACCTCCTATGCCAGGTACTGATGTTTATTTAGCCAAACAAGAAGACTTGGAAAACATATTTGGAGGTGATGAGAAACAGGGTTGGATATCAATTGGCAAGTTGTCATCCTCGACTATGTCAAGTAATAGCGTTAAATATAAAATAAATGTAAACAAAATACAAAGGCATCTAGCAATTCTAGCTGTAACAGGTGGAGGGAAAAGCAATACAGTATGTGTTCTTTCAAGAAAAGTGGTTGATGAATTAGGGGGTACAGTCGTTTTATTTGATATGCACGGAGAATATGGAGATTTAAATTTAAAAGATAAAGGTAAAGTTGTCAAGCCTTCTATAAATCCGGCTGTAATGGAATTTAGCGAGCTCAAGGATTTAGCAAGGTTTCCTGTTAATGCAATAAATCAGGAGAGAGTTTTAAGAAAGGCATGGATTGATACAAAAAATGAGTTAAAAGGGGGGAAAATTAATGCAATAGAGTTCATGGACAAATTAAAGGAAAAATTAAATAATAGTTTATCTGATAGTCAAATTAAAAAAGATGTTAATGGAGTATTGAACAAACTTGAGGATATTCAAGATTATTATGGAGATGTTTTAGATCCCAATACTCCTATGGATTTAAAAAAAATAATAGAACCTGGAAAGTTAACAGTTTTTGATTTAAGCGAATTAGATGAAATTGGAGCAGATGCAGTTGTTAGTCATTATTTAAGAAGAATTTTACAGGAAAGAAAACTAAATAAAAGAGGTAGAAATGGATATCCCGTGCCATTATTTGTTGTAATAGAAGAAGCCCATGTTCTAATACCAAACAATGCCGATACTTTGACTTTATATTGGGCTTCAAGAGCCGCAAGAGAAGGAAGGAAATTTGGAGTGGGTCTTATTTTAGTAAGCCAAAGGCCGAAAAATGTTAATTCTGACGTTTTAAGTCAGACAAACAATAAAATTATTTTAAAAATGGTTGAGCCACAAGATATAAAGTATGTTCAAGAAGCAAGCGAAGAATTAAGCGACGATTTAGCCGATTTACTGCCAAGTTTAAATCCAGGAGAAGCTATAATAATAGGTAGCATGGCTAAATTGCCTGCATTAGTAAAAATACAGCTTTGTGAAAGCAAAAAATTAGGAGGAGATCTCGATTTAGTAACTGAATGGAAAAACAATGAAAATAGTAAATTGAATAATGAAGATGTCAGCTCTATTTTCTAGCTTAAAGATTTGAAAAATTTTTATTGTAAATAAACTCTTTTTAACTTTAGGTTATTTTAATTATAAAATAATTAAATTTTCTATATGATTGAGTTATGATAATATATTTTCTTGATAATAAATTTTTTAATACAAATCGAATTTAGTAAGACTTTTGTCTATTTTATCTAGTGCAGTAACTTATAAGGTTTCGTCAACTTATATATAAAATAGGTGAATGGTATGAGCAACTTAATATATAGGAAAGAGGAAAGAAAAACAATCGATGTTAGTAAAAAAGATGAGAAAGAATTAGAATGGTATGAGGTTTCAATCTATGCGGAAGGAGCTTAAAAAGTTTTATTAATTTGCTTTTTTATAAATAAGAATTTATCATAATAAGGAGTAAAATTTTGGATAAATTTTGATGTTACTAATTTAGGTATTTTTCTCCAGACTATATTGCGTCTGAATTTAAATCTGAACTCCTACTTGCATTAAAGGGCGAGACTTTCTGTTGTAAACGACTTTGCTTAATAAATTCTTAATATAAAAAATTTAAAATATTATACAATAAACGCAATTAAAATAAACTACTTAAAAGTCAATTAACCTTTTATAGCTATGATTCCCATAGCATATTTATCATAACCTATAACATTAAAACCTATGCTTTTTAAATTACTTGCTACTTTACTCGATAAAGACTTTCCTTTAGTTCTACCAGGTTCTCCGGTATAATGAAATAATACACCTTTTGGTTTCAATAATCTAAAAAGATTTTCATAAAATTCTTTACTATATAAACTTATTGAACTAGAGGTTAGCCTTGGAGGATCATGTATAATATTATCAAATTTCATATCTATTTCTTTTAATATCGAAAATGCGTCACCAACAACTATAGTTATTTTGTTTGATGATAATTCTTTGCTCCAAGGATTCCTTTCAGAAAGCCATAAAACATTTTCGTCTTTCTCAATTGTAACAATCTTTCTAGCTCCAATTTTAAGAGAATTTATTGTTGTATATCCTAGCCCAGTTCCAATTTCTAAAACGTTTGAACCAGGTCTTATTCTAGCTAATCTAACTTTTCTTTTTGCATCTTCTAAAGGGTTTACTCCCTTAATTCTATGCATATGTATACCATTGATTTCCAAAGTAACTCCTGATTCTATTGGAACTAACTTATAATAATTGTTTGGGGTTCTTACTTCAGCCTCATAATAATCCTGATTTTTATTTATTAGCAATACAGACCTTCTATCCATATGATGCTTTAAAACCTCTTTATCTATTTCAAATATATTATCACTAAAATATATTATAACCTTACCATTGTTTTCTTTATATAAACCTATATCTCTTTCTAAATTTATCGTTGTTGCCTTATTATCAACTATATTTTTTGATTCTAACGGTGATAAAGCAATACCGTCAAACGGTTTAAACTCAAATATCTCCATATTAGTCCTATTTATAATGATTCTTTTCTAAACTATATAATTTTATATTAGAAAAAAAGTTATAAATAAAAATATAATCCCCTTTAATCCACCAATAAAATACTGAATCTTCTTTATCTATTGGATTTTCTTCATAAGATATTTGATTATTATATGCATGCATATACGGTTTAATGATCCATCCTAAGGTAGGGCTTTAGGTTTCATAGGGCTTAATAACGTTTGATACCAAGCTCTACGCCCTTGGACTTCATGGAGGTCATGGGGCAATGCCTCATCCACACCCCTCCGCCCCTTTAGCGGGATAACCCCAACCCACCTACTCCAAGTAGGAGTAAAAAAGAGGTGGGAAAACCCGCACATCTTGAGGTAAATATTTAATGATGCATTTAGCTGCCTATCTAAAGTGAAACCACACCTCTCACACCTAAAAGTTCTGCCAACCTTTCGGGAAACCCATCACATCTGGGCAGGACTTAGATGTGAGGTAAGGGTTCACTTCCTTAACAAAAGAACCATAAAAGGGGGCCTTATATTTAAGCACGTGGTGAATACTCCTCCATACAGTTCTAGAGATCCTTTTAGACAAATTGTTGTTAGCGTCTTCAAACATTTTTTGCTTATTCAATTTCTTAACAGCAAACGTAGCCATGGGATACATATTTAGTAACTTATTAACGAACTTGTTAACATAATCAAGCACACGATTCTTTTCACGGTGAGAATACTTCTTTATCAGCACTTTTCCCTTTTTTCCATGCTTTGAAGAGAAAGACTGTATTTTACCCTCTTCAACTTGGGTTTTCTTAACGAGGCTTTTCCTTTTTCAGCCCTCCTCTTCCAACCCTCAAGTAAAGAGTTTTATTTTTCTGTTCATATTATAAAACCTTCATCATTTTATCTATAAATATATAATAAAAGTTTATTTATGATGTTAATGTAAATTAAAGAATTAGTGCACCAGTAGATAAACTGGTAAGTTTCATTATTTATATGAAATTAGTTGCCTCAAAACGTTGTCTTTAATTATTAGCCAATTCTCATCAATAGGTATAGTTATTCTAATTAAATAAATTACATAATTTTTATCGCTTTGTTCTGATAAATAAATCTCTGCATTATTGCCAAATTTGGATAAAACTTCCTTAGCTTTGTTCTCAAATAGTTTTATGTCAGCTATAGGTATTTCTACCCTAATATTATTTGTTATATAATTACTCCATTGTGTATAATGTTCTATAGCTGCACCTCCCAATAATATTTGATTTGGTATTTTGATTTCTTGTCCTTGCTCAGTTACTATTGATGAAGAAAATAAACCAATCTCTAAAACCCTACCTTTAAATCCCGGTGCAATATAGTCCGAAGAAAAAAACTTGTACGCTGGACTAGATGCCCATTGATATGGCACTTGCCAATTTAATATGGTTATTATATCTCCTTGTTTTATAAATCTTGTACCTAGTATTATTAAACCTGCAAATAAGTTACCTAAAACCGGTTGTAAAGCCAATCCTAAAACCAATCCAGTTACTGTACCGCCAAATAATGCTAATTCAGTGCTAATCCTTGTAAATGCAATAATTATTACAATAACTATTAAATAACCCAATATTTTAAACAAATTGCCTATAGAAATTGCCCTTTCTTTATATTTTGGTAATAAATTTCTTGTTATTCCGTTACCTATAATTCTTACAACTAACAAACTTGCTATTAATTCTATTAAATCTTTAACAACCCACATATAAATCTTTAATTTTATAAAAAATAGTCCTAAAAATTGCATAAATGTATAAACTGATATAGCAATAATAATTAAGATTATGATTTCTATAATTGCTCTTCCAAATCCAGAAAAGCGGCCTTTTGAAATTCTAAATCCCCCTTTAGTTTTTCTATGTTTTATGTTTGCTAAATGAAATTTAACCTTTTCTCAACCAAAGGAAGTTAAATTTCGGTTAACTCTACCGTTCTTATGGGTAAAGTAGAGATAACTGGAGGTTATCTTAACTTATATTTATAATTTTAAATTATATAAATATATTTTTTATTTTTAAATTTCTCCATTAGTTTTTCTTTATACTGCTAAGTAATACTTTTAAGGAGGGGTCTCCATAATTTTATCTCAAATTATACAGATAAATTGGTGTGGCGTTTAAGGTGAATAAAATAGTCGGTATTACTTAAAATTTTGGTAATACCGGCAAGTAAATGATTAATAAAGTTTGCTAGTTTTAGCTATAGCATTATAATTAAAAAATTATTTATTTTATAATTAAAAAATTATAGTATATTAGGATACTGCGTAGTGAATCGCGTAGTGAATTTTAAAGCTAATGTATTAATCTATTATTGTGCAGATAGTATTGTAAATTAAAAAATCATATAGTTGATACAAAAAAAACAATTAATCTAAAATTATTATTTTAAAATTATTGCATTTCCTTTTTAAATTCTTTCCTAGATTTGAATTGCTCTCTTAATTCCCTCTTCAATATCTTACCTGAAGGTGATTTTGGTAACGAATCAACA
>NZ_JAWDMQ010000013.1:0-32818 GCF_046536515.1 Caldisphaera sp.
CCAATGTTTCTTGTATTATCTGCTAAGGATTGTACTTGTGCTATCTTATTCTCTAAATAAAAGTAGTCCTCCTTAGTCCTAACACCTTTGTAGAGAAACCAAGTGCCATCGTTTAATACTACGCTTGCCAAATTATTTATACCTAAATCTATTGAAGCTACTTTATTACCTTTAGGCAATTCAACTCGTATTGCCTTCCTTTCACCATAAATAATATATTTGCTCTCCTTTCCCTTTTTAGTTTTCTCAACACCTACTTCAACAGGTATAGATGCATACCATGCATTTCTTGCTTCATCATAGTATATCTCTAGCCTACCTTGTTTTCCATACCATTTTAGTCTGCCTGCAAAATCTATTTCTAGGTTGAAATCCTTGAGGATTAACTTATGGTTTTGCTCATTTATAACATATCTGTCTTGTCTAACAACAAGTAAAAGCTTCCTCCTCTTAGTTTCTCTATCCTTCCAGTAACGCGGTGGGCTAACATGTTTCATGAAGGTTGGCAATTTTTCTTCTTTCTTCAACTTTAGAAGAGAAAAAAATGAGTTCCATGCCTCGTTGTTTTTCTGCATAACTGCTTGAGCATTAACTTTTAGCTCTTCCTTATACTTTTCATAATACTTGTTCCACGTTATATTGAAGTCCACTTTCTTTTCATGAAAAAACTGTTGTCTCCTCTCATAGTTTAACTCGTTGAAGAGCTTTGATGAGATGTTCGCTAGCCTTCTGAGCTTCCTTTTCTGAAAACCATTTGGAAGAAGACGTACTACATTTGTTCTTTTATTTGTATAATTAACTTCGTAGATACCTTCATCTGGTATTGCGGGAGAAATCGGCTCCCGCTCCTCATGCTTTAAGAGTTGACCAGACGAAGGCATCTAAAGGCATCTCAAATAGAAATAGTATTTTTGATTTAAAAAACTTTACCCCGCCCCTAGAAGGGGCGAGGTTTGTGTTTCTTTATCATAATTATATCTTTATCATTTCTGCTGTTTAATAACAATAGCCTTCAAAAAATATACTTTTATATAAAATCTTCAATTATTATAGTTAATGCAGGAGGAAAACTCATGCAAAAGCTAATAGATGCCTACGGAAGACCTTTGGAGAATCTAAGGATTGCTGTAACGAGAGAATGCAACTACAATTGTATATTTTGTCATTTAGAAGGAGATCCCATAGGCAAGCCTCAAAAGATAGGAACTATGCCTCCTGAATTAACACCTTATGATTATAGTATAGTTGCCGAGGCAGCAACAAAGATAGGTATAAATGAATTTAAGATTACAGGAGGGGAGCCTTTAGTTAGAAACGACATAATAGATATAATTAGCAACATAAGAAAATACTCTGAAAATTCGGATATATCCATGACTACAAACGGTTACTTACTTTATACATATGCTAAAAAGCTAAAGGATTCCGGTTTAAATAGGGTAAACATATCTATTCATTCTCTAAATAGAGAAACCTATTATAAAATAACAGGTGTAGATGGTTTAGAAAAGGCATTAAAAGGACTCGATGCTGCCTTAGAGAATGGTTTAAAAACCAAAATAAATGCATCAATAGTAAAAGGTTTAAATGATAGGGAAGTTATGGATTTGGTAGAATTTTCAGCGAAAAAAGGTGTAACATTGCAGCTTATAGAACTTCAACCTATTAATTCTGGCTCAAAACAATTTAACAACTTGCATTATCCCCTCTCATTAATAGAAGAAATTTTAATTAAGAAAGGGGCAAAGATAATTTTAAGGAAATTGCATAATAGACCTATTTATGAGCTGCCTAATGGAGCGATAATTGAGATGGTAAAATCATATAATAACCCTTTATTCTGTGCAGGCTGCATGAGAGTAAGATTATTAGCTAATGGTACTTTAATTCCTTGCATTAATTGGGGAAAGCCAGGAGTAAATCTGTTACCTAAAATTAGGAATAAGCCCAGAGATATTGCGATTAAAAATACAATAGAGGCATTTAAAGAAGTTAATATGCTTAGAAAGCCCTATGTGCTATACAGATTAGATACAACACAATATGCTAGCAATAGTAGAGAAATTAGGCTAAAAATACCTAAAAAACTTTAAACACTTCTTTTTTCTGGCTTCATAGAACCTGATAATAAAAGCAAAACGCTTAAAACAAGTAGGGATGAAACAAATAAATTCCAACCATATATTGCCGCTAATATTATCGTTATTCCCGATAAGAACCCTCCACCCATTGCAAGCCCTGCGTCTGTTGTAAAAGGACAAACCTCATTTTGTTGTCTAAAATAAAACGACATTATCGACACAACTACAGATGAAGAGATTAATCCTACTAAAGGGGCTGTAAATAAAGAAATTAAAGGAATGACAACCATAACAAATGCGTGCAGCTTTTTAGTTATAAAGCTAATTGATATTGTCGATATAAAAAGAAATACAAAGAAAAGTATCTTTTCAAATAATAAAGAAATATGCATAAAAGATATAAGAGAAGTAGCGAGAAGAGATGAAGGTATTATTGCTTTAAAGTCTTTTAGTGTAACGTAAATTAATGATATGGAAAGTAAAATTAATGATAAGAATTTTAGCTGGGTTAATATCAAAACAACTGACATTAAGGACAATGCAACATAAACAAAATAATCCCTCTTCTTTAAAAATACTATTGGTTCAATTATAGATATAAGAAATATAGCTGAAGATATCATGATATAAGGCATAAATATTATAGAAATGGTGAAAAATAAGGCCGCTATAGAATAAAAAATACAAACATAGTACCAAACACCTTTGCATAAATTACTCATATTTTCCACCTTATAAAAATCTTACTAAGACGAAAAAAGCTGCTATAATTGAATTCGCAAATTTAAATACAGACAGAGCATTGTCCTTTGATGGAGACAGTATGAACTTCCTTATTTTTAATAATGCTATCAGAACAAACACTGTTGATAACGATGCAGCTATCAAACCCCTTCCTTCTAATAAATAGAAAAGCCATACTAATATGTCTAAAGAAATTATAGAAAATATTACCAAACCTCCAAATGTCTTTTCATTAGATATAACGGGAAGCATTGGAATAGAGGCATTCTTATAGTCATCCATATGATAATAAACTATAAACCATATATGCATTGGAATCCATGCTAATACTATTAATGCAAGCAATATACCTCCTATCCCAAAACTACCCGTTGCAGCAGCCCAACCACCTAAAGAGGGCATAGCCCCTGCTATACCTCCAAATATTATGTTTGAGACTGTAGTTCTCTTTGTTAGTTCAGTATAACCAATTATATCAAACAAAAGCCCCATAATTATAGCAAACACTACATATTTATTTATAAAGTCGGCAGCTATAATACCAATAAGTATAAGAAATATGATTCCTAGTATGGCTTCTTCTTTTGATAATTGTTTAGACGGTAAAGGCCTTTTTCTCGTTCTCTTCATTATAGAATCTATGTCAACCTCTAAATACATATTGAGAGCAGTTACTCCCCCTATGCCACCTATACCTACTGGTATCAATAAAAGAAGGTTTCTTATATTAATTGGTGTACCTGCAGCAAAATATGCCCCAAAAACTGTGACAAGCAGTAATCCAAGCTGTGCTGGTTTAGTCATTTCAAATAGGGCCTTTAGTTTCTTAATAAAGCTCATTATTAGTCCCTCAATTTACATTATTTAAGTTTTACTTATATAGTTGTACTTATACTTATTTATTTCCAAATATAGCATTTTTATTATTTTTTATAATAGCATATAAAAATTTAAACCATAAAATTAATATTACATATGGTGAACTATTTGTCATCAAAAGATGAGAATCAGCAAAAGGCAGAAAACAAACCTAATAAAACGCCTAGAAATATAGGTATTGCATTAATTGCAATAGGGGTTGCATTGCTGATATTCGTATTTTATGAGGCCTATATATCATTTTTAAATCCAGGTTTTATAAGTAATTTGAATTCTTTAACTTCATCAAATACTGTTCCAATATCTTTTACAGCAGAGGCTTTAGTAATATTATTAATTAAAGTTGCATTCTTAGGTATAGCTTTAGCTGCTGGCTCTACTATATTATCAAAAGGGGTAGAGTTAATTAAATAATGGGGATATGATTGAAACTTGGCATACTAGCAATTGTTGCAGGTTTAATCTTGTTGGTGCTTGCTGTTTATCCATTATACGGATTTGTTACAGGATTTTTGAAAAACCCTTTAAATATAACAGAAACCCAAACTAATTGCAATGGAACTATTGGGATATTATTTAATATAACATATAATAATGAAGTTGAAATGAATAATGCAACAATAGATTTAAAACTAATATACAGCAATGGGAAATCGATTAATAATGTATTATTTTCTGGAAACTTATATCAGAATGAAACTGTTTATAAATGTATTCCAGCATATTATTTTGAGAACGCCACCCAATATGAATTCAGTATAACAGGAAAAATAGCTGGGCTATATAATTTTAACATAACAGAAGTGAACAAAATTGGATAAAGAAAAAATATATTGGATAATAAAACAGATATTTCTGGGAATATTAGAAGGAATATTTTATTCTATAATATATGTTTACCTTTTACCATATTTATTAAATGTATTATCATCGTCTTTGAGCAGTCAAATACCTTTATTGGGACTACCTTTTTCATCTGATATATACCTATATATAGGATTATTTGTTGGACTAGATGTAGTTGCTAGGATAATGAAAGGAACAATATATAATCCTTTGCTAAGGGCTTCTTCATCTCTAATAGGGTTACTTATAGTTTTAAGCTATTTTAATGGAGGCATATTAAGTGTTGGGCCCATATCTACAAGTAGTGGACAAGTCTACATAACTTTAGATCTATCTTTAATATTATTAATTTATGTTGCCTTTATTATAGCCCCCGGAATTATAATTCCTTTTATAGAATACTTTGTTGAAAACAAACGCTAAAATTTTTATTTAATGCACGTTAATAGTGAGAAAAGATGAATCCAAAGGATGATTTAAAGGAAATAATAAACCATATATTGACGAAATCAGATCTATCAATTTATGTTAAAAAAGACTTAAAAAAGCTTAAAATTGATTTTAACAAGAAATTTATATTAATATCATTTGGAAAAGGAGCATCTTCAATGACAAATGGAGCAATTGAAATACTAAACGACAAAATCGATGGAGGAGTTGTAGTTATACCTAAAGGAACTGAAAAGCCTAAAGGAAATTTGGAAGTTATAGAATCAAGTCATCCAATACCTGATGAAAACAGCATTAAGGCGGCGGACTCAATTATAGAATGGATTAAAATTAAGGGAAAAACAGATTTTCTATTTTTAATTTCTGGTGGAGGTTCTTCTCTTGTAGAAAAACCATTAGGTAATATAACTTTAGATGACCTTAAAGAGTTAAATAGGATTCTTTTAAATTCTGGTGCAAGCATTTCTGAGATAAATACTGTTAGAAAGCATATTTCCCAAATTAAAGGCGGAAGGCTTGCAGCTTTAGTATATCCAAAAAAAGCATATGGATTATATGCTAGCGATGTTCCAGGAGATATAATAGATCAAATAGCCTCAGGACCAACAGTACCAGATACAACTACATTTAATGATGCATTTAATGTAATAACAAATTATAATCTAAAAGATTTTATACCTAAATCTGTTTTAAATGTGCTAATTGATGGCATTAATGGAAAAATAAAAGAAACGCCTAAGCCTAATGATAAAGTATTTAAAAAAATAAAAAATAAAATAATAGCAAAAAATGTATTAATATTAAAACATGTATCAAAACTGATGAGAAGCAAAGGATATAAAACTATCATATTGACTTCAAGAATCGAAGGGGAATCTAAAGATATTGGATATGCTTTAGCTTCAATAACGTTGGATTCGTTAAATAAAGGCATTCCATACAGACCTCCAATAGCTCTTATCTTGGGGGGAGAAACTAGCGTTACAGTGAAAGGGAATGGTCTTGGAGGAAGAAATATGGAATTAGCATTAGCATGGGGATTAAAGGTTAATGAGTATCATTCATCTAAAAGAGCTGCTATCTTGACTTTTGCAACCGATGGTATTGATGGACCAACAGATTCTGCAGGAGCTTTATTGTCTAGTGAAGACATAGATTATATAAAGTCCCTTGGAATAGATATTAAAAAAGAACTAAAAAATAACAACAGCTATTATGTTTTAAAAAAGGCAGGGCTATTAATAAAGACAGGCCCTACAGGATCAAATTTAAATAATATAATAGTTGTTGCAATAAAATAAAATTAAATATTTTTATAATGTTTATAATTTATTCCTTAGCTCTCTTAACGGCACTCAAAATTTCTGCCTTAGCTTTTTCTGCCCCTTCCCAACCTGTTACCTTAACCCATTTCCCAGGCTCTAATTCTTTATAATGCTCAAAGAAATGAGATATTTTCTTTTTCAAGAAATCTGGAATGTCTTTAACATCACTCCAAGAGCCATAAATAGGATCGAGCTTTTCTTTGGGCACTGCAATAATTTTAGAATCAGGACCCTCTTCGTCTTGCATCATCAATATTCCTATAGGCTTTGCTTCTATTATTGTTCCAGGCATTACTGGTTCTCTGCTAATTAGTAACAAATCTATTGGATCTCCGTCTTCTGACTTCGTCCCAGGAATGAAACCATAATTGAATGGATACGACATGCTTGTGTATAAGAATCTATCAACCTTTACTAAACAACTTTCTTCGTCCAGCTCGTATTTAACGCTGCTATTCATAGGGATTTCTATGAACATGTTTACCAAATCTGGTGCTTTGCTTCCAGGACCTAGTTTTTCAAGGCACACGAGTTTCACACCTATTATTATTATGGATGCGTTATATTTAAAAGTTTATCTGCTACAAATATGTATGACGACCCGAAATAGGGGAGGAGGATGAATATGTCAAAGTCAAGCTATGTATTATTTGAAGTGCCAGAAGATCTGGCAGAGGAAGTGTATAAGGTAGTTAGTAAGGCAAAAGAAAGCGGAAAAATAAAGAAAGGAACTAATGAAACAACAAAAGCTGTTGAGAGAGGAAACGCTAAATTAGTAGTTATAGCAGTAGATGTAGATCCACCAGAAATAGTTGCTCATTTACCATTATTATGCGATGCAAAAAAGATACCATTTGTATATGTGCCAAGCAAGAAAAAACTAGGAGAAGCAGTTAACATAGAAGTAGGAGCAGCAAGCGTTGCAATTGTTGAAGGAGGAGAGGCCGAGAACGATTTAAAGAAAATTGTTGATAAAGTTAAAGAATTAAGGGCTAAAGCCGGCGCATAACATTATTAATTATCTTGGGGAATGCTGAATGCCTGCCAAAGGTGTGAAGGAGGAACAATTTAAATATGTGCTAAGAATCGCTGAAACTGACATAAACGGTAATTTAAACCTTATATTGGGTTTGAGTAAAATTAAAGGCATTGGATATCAAACAGCTCTAGCTATTGTTAGACATTTAAAGATGGATCCTAATAAAAGAATAGGTTATTTAAGTAATGAAGAAATTAAACAAATAGAAGATGTCATTAGCGATCTAACTAAGTTAAAGTTACCTAGCTGGATGTATAATAGAAGAAAAGACTATGAAACAGGGCTTGATAAGCACCTTATTGGAGCTGATTTAATATTTGCTGCAAGAAGGGACGTTGAAAGAGAACAGAAGGTTAATTCATGGAGAGGCGTTAGACATAAACTAGGACTTAAGGTAAGGGGACAAAAAACCCATACTACCGGTAGATTAGGTATGACTATAGGAGTTAAGAAAGAGAAGGTGGAAACAAGTGGGGGATCCCAAAAGCAGTAGAAAGAAATGGGAAGGGCCTGGACATCCTTGGATTAAGTCCAGATTAGAGACAGAAATGAAGATAATAGGAAAATATGGATTGAGAAATAAAAAAGAACTTTGGACTGCAGAAACTATAGTAAGAACTCTTAGACACCAAGCAAGAAACCTACTTGCTTTACCAGAGCCTCAAAGATCCGAAGTCGGTAAAAGCCTTTTAGAGAGACTATACAAGTTAGGCTTAATAGGAAAAGAATCAAGTCTTGATGATATTTTAGGATTAACTTCAGAAAATGTATTAGAAAGAAGACTACAAACTATAATATTGAAGAAAGGAATGGCAAAAACAATTTATCAGGCTAGACAATTTATAACTCACGGGCATATCGCTATAAATGGTAAAAGAGTTACAAATCCCGGGTATTTAGTAACAAGGGAGGATGAAGATAAAATAACTTACGCCTTAGGTAGCCCAATTAAAGATATGATGGAAAGTAAAAATGAAGAAACTCAAGGTAAAGAAGGTGAGTCTTGATGGCCTTTAGAGAGCTTAGGTGGGGGGTAACTCATATATATAGCAGCTTTAACAATACCATTATACACATAACTGATTTAACAGGATCTGAAACGTCTTCAAGAGTTTCAGGCGGTATGGTCGTTAAAGCTGACAGAGAAAAACCTTCTCCATATGCTGCTATGATTGCTGCGATAAGGGCAGCCCAATCATCTATGGATAGAGGTATAACAGCTATTCACATAAAAGTTAGAGCGCCTGGAGGTCATGGACCCAAAACGCCTGGACCCGGAGCTCAATCAGCTATAAGGGCTTTAGCTAGAGCCGGTTTCGTTATAGGACGTATAGAAGATGTAACACCTATACCTCACGACACAACAAGGAGACCTGGCGGAAGAAGAGGTAGAAGAGTTTAAACTATATTTTTTAATATAAATTTAATTAGCCTGGTATTATTATTTATTTTTGCAGATGCTTAGGTGGCATAAAAATGGAAAAGAGCGTTGATATATTAGACTTTAAAAATAACAAAATAACAGTGTATCTTGAAGGATTTCCAATAGCATTTGGTAATGCCCTCAGAAGGCTAGCATTATCTGATGTCCCTACTATGGCTATTGATTATGTATATTTTTATGATAATGATACGAGCGTTTATGATGAAATAATTGCTCACAGGCTGGGCTTATTAGTATTAAAATCAGATGAAGCCATACACAAATACAACTTACCAGAAAATTGTAATGGCAAAGATGAAACAGATACTTCTTGTTATGTTCAAGTAGTTCTCGAGAAGGAATTAAGCGATGAAAATACTTCTGGATTATATGTTAAAGCTTCGGAACTAAAGTTTTCTGATGAAAATATTAAACCAGCATATCCTGATACCCCAATAGTTTATTTAGCTCCTGGTCAAAGGATTCATTTAGTTGCTTATGCTAGGCTAGGAAGAGGTAGAGAGCATGGAAAGTGGAGTCCCGCCTCCGCATCTATTTTACAATACACAACAATAGTTGACGTAAAGGGAAGTGAAGCTAATGAAGAGTGTATAAGATGCGTTTCTTATTATAAAGAAGTTGAAGATGCTCTTAAATCAAAAGAAAACAAAACAATAGAGTATAAAACAAACATTAATACCAGCGGGTTAAGGTATTGTGAAGATAGCTCATGCAAAAATATAATTAAGGTTAGATATGATAGCAACAAACTATTGCTTACAGTAGAATCTAACGGTTCTCTAGACCCACAGCAAATTATTTTAGAAGCCTCTAAAAGCCTTGATAGGAGGGTAGAAGCGCTGCTGGAAAAAATTGAAAAGGGTGAGTAAATATGAGAAGAGAAATAACAAATGAGCTGTTAGTTAATACAATTAGGAATTTGAGGAAGCAATATAAAAACACGAAATCTAAGGTTTGGCTTTATGTTGCAGAAATACTATCAAGACCTGCAAGAAGAAGGGTTGCAGTTAACCTAAATAAGGTTAATAGGTTAGCTAACGATAATGATATTATAATAGTTCCTGGAAAAGTATTAGGAAGCGGTAGATTAAACAAAAAAGTTACTATTGCTGCATTCTCATTCTCTAAAGACGCTGTAGAAAAAATAAGATCCTCTGGTAGTAACAGTATTACTATAGAAGAGGTAATGAAAACAAACCCCGAAGGGAAGAGTGTAAAAATAATAGTATGAGGTGGTATAGATGGAAGAAATAGTGATTGATGGTAGTAACACAATATTAGGTAGGCTAGCAAGCCATGTTGCCAAATTATTATTAGAAGGGAACAAGGTCGTTATATTGAATTCCGAGAAAATAGCTATTAGTGGTGACCCAGTAAAGTTGATACAGTTTTATAAAGATACCGTATTAAACGTTAAAACTCACTTTTCTCATAAATGGAGGCCAAAGAGGGCCAGATCACCAAGCAGGTTATTTAAGAAAACTGTATCTGGTATGTTACCAAAAAACAACAAGAAGGGTGAAGAAGCATTAAAAAGACTCAAAGTTTATGTAGGCGTTCCTAAAGAATATAAAAATAAGCAACCTATAAAAATACAGTTTACGGTAGATAAGCTAGGAGGTAAGTTTACCACACTTCAAGTAATAGCTGAAAACATGGGATGGAAGGTGAAGGCTGTTGAGTAACCTAAATTTGATAGTATCAACGGGTAAAAGAAAGAAGGCAGTTGCTACAGCTATAATAAAACCAGGTAATGGTAAAGTTAAGGTAAACGGTGTTCCTGTAGAGATTATTCCAAATACCATGGCTAGAGTAAAGATAATGGAACCTATTTTGCTAGTTGGAAAAGAAATTATGAATTTGATAGACATAGAGGTAAGAGTAAGCGGAGGAGGAGTTATGGGGCAAGCTTCTGCATCTAGAACAGCTATAGCTAGAGGACTAATTTCATTTTTCAGATGTAATGAGAGCAGCGAAGAATGCAAGAAGAGAAACGAAATTGCAGAAAGAATTAAACAGATATTCGAAGAATACGATAGAACGATGCTTTCCGGTGATTATAGAAGAACTGAGCCTGAAAAGTACATGAGATACAGTGCTAGAAGGGGTTGGCAGACATCATATAGGTGAAAAATATGTTACCTCCAGTAAGATGCTTAACTTGCGGAGCACCATTAGGGCATTTATACGAACCATTTAAGAAAAGAGTTGAAGCAGGAGAGGATCCCGAAAAGGTTTTAGATGATTTGGGAGTAAAGAGGTATTGTTGCAGAAGGACCCTCTATACTAGTATAGCTTATATAGAACAAATTTCCAAATATAGCACGTCCAGGATTGCAAGGTATAAGCAATTAGAAAAGGGTGCAAACGCTTGAGTGAAGAAGAAAATAAGGAGTTATTAGTATCTTCGGATACATATAAGAAAGCAGGAGTTATTTTCGGAACACAGATATGCACAAAATATATGAGAGAATTTGTTTATAAAATACTTCCAGATGGATTCTACCTATTAGATGTTAATAAAATAGATGAAAGAATTAGAATAGCGGGAAGATTTCTATCAAATTTTGACCAGAAAAAGATAGCCGTTGTTTCAACAAGAATTTATGGACAAAGGCCTATAACAATTATGTGTGAGAAGCTTGGTTGTAAAGCAATAAGTGGCAGGGTTATTCCGGGCATATTTACAAATCCCAACTTAGAAAGCTATATAAAACCAGATGCAGTAATAATAACAGATACAAGAACCGATAAGCAAGCCTTAGTTGAGGCATCTAAAATTGGTCTACCAGTAGTTGCTTTAGCTGATACTGATAATAAAATAGAAGACGTCGATCTCATAATTCCAGCGAACAACAAAGGTAGAAGGAGCCTAGCTTTAGTTTATTGGTTATTAACAAGAGAAATAATGAGAAACAAAGGACTATTAGCTCCAGGCCAGGAACCTGATTTCACATATGAAGACTTTATAACAAGCAGAATTAAAAAATAATCAGCATTTTATTCTCATTACATTTAATATATCTCTTATTTCTTCTAACCATTCATTAATTGCAATTAATTTCCCTCTAGATTCTTCTCTTTTAGCCATCTCAGAAACGTCTCTTTCTAATAAATCAAGCTTTATATAAATCATATCTAGCAACTCTCTTGGATCTTTCTTTTCTAGATTTTCCAAGCTGTTCACCTTATATAAATCAGAAGATTTAGATAAAAACCTTATTATTCATCAAAATTTTGTAAAAACAAAGAAAATTTCGTAATAATAGGGGGCAATAACTTTTAAAGTGGTGGGGGATATAAATATAGAGGGTTTAAATAGGGGGGTGCTAAGATGCAGTCAACTTACAACATAGAGGACGAATATAGCAAAAAACCAAAAGTCGTTGGGCGTCATGTCTATGGAAATGTTAAGGGATGCAGAAACATAAACCTATTAAGTGATGAAAAAAGTTTAACCAACTTATTAATTAAAGCAGGAAATGCTGGAAATATGACTATACTAGACGTTAAAACTTGGAAGATAGGAGAAGGGGTTAGTGCCGTGGCTATTGTATTAGAAAGCCACATAACAATACATACATGGCCTGAATATAGGTTTGCTACAGTAGATGTATATAGCTGCGGTTCTCATACAGATCCTAAGAAGGCTTTTGATTTTATAGTTAATGCTCTTGATCCGGAAGATGTAGAATTTGGTATGACAGATAGGAGCCTGGAATAGGAAAGGCCCCCGGGTTCAGGCATTTTGGCCTGGGGGGCCAAAGCAAAAGAAAAGCACAGAAACCAAAATTATTTTTATTTTATTAATTAATTTTCTTGATGTTGTTTTACTTGCATCCCCCATAACAGGATAAAGCAAATATTATTTTCTTTTTATAAAACTAATTAGGTTTAATCCAATTATCTATAGCCTCGTAAAGTTCCCTCATAGTAATATCATCATAATTAAGTAGAGCATTAAACGCATCATCTGACCTCCTCCCCGCCCTGAAGGACAAGGATTCTCTCAGGGTGGATCATTGGTTTGATTTACAACCTTCATTTTCATCACTTCATAGCTAGCTGGTAGAGGTTTCTTCACTACCCTGCTCTATTTATCCAGATAGACCACTCGCTGAGTCTTTAACCTATTACCCCTATCCCCCACTGGGGGTTGCCCTTTTCTCTCAGATCCAAGGGACTTGGGGATATGTAGAATATTTATTGCCCGTTCAAGTCTGCATTTATAACTTTCCCTATGAATAGTTTATAGCATTTTTATATAAGATTTTAATAAAAAAGATATTGAATTAACACTGATAAAGCGAACGACAAGCCCCTTCTAGGGGCGGGGTAAAGTTTTTTAAGATTAGAAACTTATTAAAAATTGAGACAGTTGCTAAAGGGGTATGCGTCACTGAAATATGAGGTATGCCTCTACCCCAACTAACAAGTGTAATAAAATATGGTTTCAAGCAATCAACCCTTAAAACATGAGGAGCGGGAGCTGATTTCTCCTGATCGGCTTGGGCGATAATAGAGTAATACCCATAAAGGGGTGTAACACTTGAGACCTCAGGGAATTCCCGCTATTCAGGGCGGGGAGGAGGTCAGCCTCAGGATTTAGAGAACAAAATCCTGTAAAGAACAAGTCCAATTCTTCTATAAAGCATCACAAAATGTTTTGTTAATATAAACTCGCCTTAAGTTAATCGAAGTTATTTTGAGAAGGAATCCTTGTTATTTACGTTAATTCATAAGTGCAGAAAGTTCACTCAATCCTTATAATAGAAAATATATAAAAGCCCAACGTATAACAATGATCTATATGGAGCGGGGTAGGGCAGCCTGGTAGCCCGCGGGGCTCATAACCCCGAGGCCGGTGGTTCAAATCCACCCCCCGCTATAAATTCTTAATGCATATTTAATTAGAAAAACAAATGCTATTGCTAATAAACCTAAAATAATGTTTTTTACAATATTTATTAAAGCACTTTCATTACTTATTTTGGCCATATAATATCCTAAATATCCTAACTCAAAAAATGATATTATTAAAGATATTATTAAAGCCTGTGTCATATTAAAATTAAATAAATGTGAAGCTAAGAATGGTAATGAAATAAGAGAAGTAAAAACAAAGGCTCCGACCCCACTCCACAATGAGACATATAAAGACAAAAAATTAATTGATTTTCCATATATGCTATCCTTCAGCGATACCATAAGTGCCTTTTCTAATTCTTTTAATTCTTTTAATCTTTCATTTCTTTCAGAAAAATAAACCGAAATTATACTACTAAATATTCCCATAGTTAGGGAACTTCCTAATATACTCATCCCTAAAACTAAAGAATTTAAACTTGGCTCATAAGCTCCTACCATTACACCTAAAGATGCAAAAATTGAATCAAAAGAATTTGTTATAAACATTCTCCTTGCTATAGATCTTACTTCCTTAAAAGATTCAGCTATTATAAAAAAATTCTTTAAAAAGTTTTTAATTTTATTTAACATAAAATTATTCCCTAGATGCTATGGCTTCAATCTCTATTTGTGCGTTAACAGGCAAATCGTTTACAAATATAACAGACCTTGCTGGATATAATCCTTTAAAATATGTTGAATAAATGTTATTAAATGTAGAGAATTTTGTTGGGTCTTTCATAAAAACTGTTACCTTGACTAAATCATCAAATGATAAATTAGATGCCTCTAATATAGCCTTTAAATTTTCTAATACTCTTCTTACTTGCTCTTCGAAATCTTCGCTGACCAACTTTCCTGTTTTAGGATCTAAAGGGACTTGACCTGAAATAAATAAAAATCCATTAGATGATATACCTTGGCTATAAGGACCTACAGGCTTAGGTGCTTTATCTGTAAAAACTGCCTCTTTCAATTCCTCTCCCTATTTTTCATTAAAACTAGTGAATTAAAAAGTTTATTAAATGACTACTAACCCACCCTAAAGGGTTTTTTGATGTCTAGAGGTTACTCTTTTATGGCCACCCCACCTTAAAAGTTGAGGTTTGCTGTTTCTTTATCATTATTAACTTTTTTGTAGAATTCCGATATCTCTGCTATATCTTTATCTCCTATTTTTAGCATATTACTTAATTTAAGCACATCTAATATGTTTCTTAAAACGGGAGTATAATTTATTCCATAATCATTGAGATATTCTAAAGTCTTTTCTGCCACATATTTTCCAAGCTTAATGCTGAAAATCTCTTTATAGTTTTTATTAATCATCATGGGAAATCTAGACCTTAGTTGAACTGAATCTGCGCCTCCCATAGATAAAGCCTTTACTAACAAATCCTTATCTATTTTTAATTTATCTGCTATTTGAGATATCTCTGCTAAAAGAATGGTATTTGCTGTTAATAATAAAGTGCTTATTAGTTTTATTATATTCGCATTCTCATTGCTTTCCAAATAAATATGTTCTCCCATATCATTTAATAAGTTTTTAGATTTTTCATACAATTTCTTATTTCCACCAACATAAAATACTAATCTACCTGCCTCAGCATCAGCAGGTCCTCTTTCTATTTTTGCTGAAATATAGTTTAACCCGCTATTATTTATAAAATTAATAACATCATTTATTTCGTCATAACCCATAGTGGTCATATCTATAATGATTCCTTTATAATCTTTTAGGGCTTTTATTACATCTATAACTTCCTTACCAGTAGGCAATAATAATAATATGTAATCTGAGTCGTGAGCATCTGAAATGTTATTTAAAGGCTTAAACCCCTTCAAATCTGATAGCAATTTGTATAAGTTTTTATCAATATCAAATCCTTCAACTTCGTACCCCTTGTTAACAAGATTTTTTGCAATTCCTCTACCCATCCTGCCTAGACCAATTATAGCTACCTTCATTTTCAAACACCTTTAATTTTAAATTTTATTATAAAGCGATTATAACCTTTTTTAATTGAATGTATATAATTATTTAAAAAATATTTTATGATACAATTAATTTTATTTAATTTTCATTTATAGTTTATAACAAAACTGTAAAAATTTTAGTTTCACCAAGAATTTGGAGATAAATATGATGTTCGCCGATGCACACTCTCATATAAATCCAGTTAAAGGATTGGGATACAAAATTTCAGAAAAATTCAAATCTAATGGAGGTTGGTTTATTTCTTACGTTTCTGCATCACCATGGGATTACTTTGATAGTTTTAATGGTTTTGAATCTTATAAGAAAATGATTGATTATCAAGTCAATGAATGTAAGAAATCAAACGAAATAGGAATTAAAACCGCTTGCATAGCCGGTTTTCACCCTGAAGATATAGATATTTTGATTGATAAAATAAAGATGAGTCCAATTAGTGTTTTAAATTTAGGATTAAAAGTTATAGAATACGAGTCTAATTTATGCAAGGAAGGAATTCTCTACGGCATAGGAGAAGTTGGAAGACAACATTATAAAACCATGCCAGAAAGGGTAGCAATTTCTCAGCTTATTTTGGAAAAATCCCTTGAATATGCTAGAGACTATGATTGTATGTTACATATGCACTTAGAAAATGCTGATGTAGACACTGTGGAATTAATAGATTATAGTATTAACAAAGTTAACATAAAGGATAAGAGAAAAATAATTTTTCATCATGCAAAACCATCAATGTTAATAGAAATTAATAACCTTGGATATTCTTCTACAGTTTACGGAATTGATGAAGTTTTAAACTTTGTCCTCTATAATCTACCTCCAATTTTTATGATAGAAAGCGACTTCCCTGATAACCCCTCATATAAGAAAGTTGTGTATCCTTGGGAGCTCCCAGCTAAATTAACCGATCTTGCTAAAAAATTTAATTTAAGCGAGGAATACCTTTATAAAATCAATGTAGATAATATTAAGCAATCATATCATATAGAACCTTAAGAAAAGTCTGCAACCTCTAATGCTTCTTTTTGCTCTAATTTCTTAACTGATAAATACCTATATGAAATTGATTGTAAAAACGCATTATGCCCTTGTATCATTACAGAATGCAACCTGGAGTTTGATTTCTTTAAAAGCTTGTTTATTATTTCAGGGCTAAGCCTGTCTTCTCCATCAGTTATTAAAACTATGTCACTCGGTTTATCTTTACTGCTTGTCTTAGTTTTTTCCATATCATCAACAGCAGAAGATATTGCTCTTGTTATATCAGTACCTCCCCCCGCTTTTATCCTTGCTAAATATGACAAGACATTTAATATATCAGATGCTTTTGCATTGCTTTTAACATTTATGGGTTGATAAGGAACCGAATCAAAGAATCTAACAAAAAAGTTTCTGCCCTCATCCATAGCTTTTTTAAATAATGCAACTGCAACTGCCCTTGCCCAATCTATTTTTGAACCTACCATGCTACCGCTTTTGTCTAATAAAACGTAAATAGGTCCTTTATTTGAAGGTAAGTTTTTTTCATATAATAATAGTCTATCATTGGCAAACTCTGCATAGAATAATAAACTTGGAAATGCAAGCTGGCTATAATGTACTCTTTCTATATCCCCTCCTATTTCGATTCCTGATATCCAACCTTTTGAATAGTTTATAGTGTTTTTAGTTTTAGCATTTGTTATCATCTTCAAACCTTCTATCTTTTCTAAAATCCTTGCTACATCCGTTTCCCTTGCTAACTTCAATATTTCTTCTGCAGAGCCCTCTAATGAAAAAATACTTCCTTTACCTGCACCCATTTTTTCAGCCAGCATTTTGACTTCCTTTGCCATCTCAGCATCTTTCATGGCTGACTCGGAAGCTTTTTGTATAGCATTTTGCAGTTCTTCTGAATTATTTCCTTCATTATCAGACTCATCTTGACTACTTCCCTCTTTACCTTTATTATTTCCTTGATTAGGTGGTAATAGTTTGTTAAGTTTTTCTATAAAAGATGCTGCTGCAACTATACTTGTTATGCTGTCTGCAGATGTATATATTTTAGTTTTCCATGCAGATTCCGTTTTTAGCAAAGTAGATATAACTGTTCTTCTAAAAGCCTCCTCTTCGTCATCTTCAGGTGACCTTTCATCTGTTGATGGTATTGGAAAATAATAAGTGTAAAACAGGTCTATACCTAGATATGGAGAAATTCTTGGATCTAAGTTTTTTGCTGATAAGTCCTTTGCTGTTGCTAATATTTTTTCCCCTCTATAAAGCCTTAGCTCATCTATATTGCCTATTTCTCTATAAACACTTTCTTTCTTTTTATTTTGGTTCTCCATATTAGGTTCCTCACATATTTAATTTAATCATTATTTCTTGAGATAAGGATTCTATCATATCATTCAGTTCTTCTGCCTTCTTCCTTATTTCTTCATCTTCAACGTCTTGAACTAAATTTTGAACTTTTGACTTTGCAGCCTTTAAGTTTTTATATATTTCCAAAAGCCTTGGATCAAAAGATTGCATCTGTTGTAAACTTCTTCTAGAAGTCTTTATATTGTTTGTTATTTCTTCTAATTCCCTCATAACTCTATCCTTTGTTTTTAATTCCTCCATCAATATGGTCCCTATTTTTTCAAAATCCTCTATGTTTTTAGGGACTGTATATTTTAATACTATCAAATCTGATTCTGTTGCTTGATACCTCTTTTCCAGAAGTGCATGAGCAGCTATTGCCTTTAATATCTTGCCCTTTCTTCTATCGCTTAGCTGCAATCCCTTCTCATTTAATATCATGAACATCCTTAATAATTTGCTTTTAATGTTATTTATATCTACTTTAAACAACAATGAATTTAATGCCTTAACATTGCTTATATCCATGATTTTACTTGCTTGCATATAAACTCCTTTCTCTATATCCCAAGATGCATTGAGTAAACCTTCCCAATGTTCTTCATCAACAGGCCTAACGTTGTGTCTAAACAAAAACCTATCATAAAGTGCCTCTAGCTCAGGTTCTTCCGGGATTCTATTGCTTGCTCCCATTAAAGTCCATAATGGTACTTTTATTTCATTATAACCATCGTATAATATTCTTTCCTGCATTATGCTTAAAATGCTATTTAAAACAGCACTGTTAGCATTAAATATTTCATCTAGAAAGGCTATCTCTGCCTCAGGCAACTTGTTTTTTGTTATCCTCTTATAAATACCTCTCCTTAAGCCTGCTATATCAAGGGGTCCAAAAAGCTCGCTTGGTTCTGTAAACTTTGTTAAAAGGTATTTAAAATATTTTGCTTCTAATAAATCGGCCGACCTTCTTGCCATAGCACTTTTGGCAGTTCCAGGCTCTCCTATCAACACTACATGCTCTCCTGTTATAAGAGATAATGCTATAACCAATGCTTCTTCATGCCTTCCCACGAAAGGCTCTTCTAATGATGCTAAAAACTTGTTTGCCAAATCCAATAGATTTAATGTATCTTCGCTCAAACTACACACCTAACCTCATATCTAATTAGAACTGCAGAGGGAATAAAGGTATAGTTATATAAGGTTTAAGTTAAACTATTTTAAAGTTTTTAATTTTTATTAAAAACTTTTTTCCTGGCTTTCTTCTTATAAATCCTAGTTTACAATAATAATAGTGGTGGGATTATGGTATATAATATTCACGAAAAGTTTACAAGTTATCATTCTAAAGAGGTAATAGCAATTTTATATAACGACCCCCTTTATGAGTATCTAAAGATTATTGATCCTACAACAAAAAATGTTATAGCTAAATTTGAAATAGAAAAACCAAAAGAAGAAATTTTAGATTTAACTAATTTTATTCCAACTCTTGTTGAAAATTCTGAAGAAATTAGAGAAATAAGAAAAATAAGAAACGAAACATTAATAGAAGATAAAAGTAATGCTAGCAGCTAATTATTTATTTTCTTTTATTATTTGTGAAGCAGCATTGCTTGGATTGGATGATTTTTCTAAAACATCTATCCATTTCCATTGCCTTTCTATCTCCTCTTCCAACCCTTTAATTTTTTCTGGATCTTTCATCAATTGTGCATATCTTCCCTGGACTTTAATATATTCTATTATAGGAACTCTTTTTTCGGGTTTTCTATATAGCCTGCTAAATACGCTGACCGTTAGCTTTCCGTTTTCATATTCATAAAGTGGGAATAGACCTGTTTGAACAGCTAATTGACCCAGTTTTGCAGTAAGGCTTGGATCAAATTTCCATCCTACAGGATCTGGAGCTAAGAGGTGTATATATTTAAATCCCTTAATTTTTGCAGCCTTTCTAAGCTTATCAATAAAGTCTTGGGGGTAACCAACTGTTGCTGTAGCAACATAAGGTACATCGTGGGCTATCATTATCATAGGTATGTTTTTCTTATGCTCTTTTTTGCCAGTCCATGTAGTTGTAGTCCAAGCACCATAAGGAGTTAAACTGCTCCTCTGGATCCCTGTGTTCATGTAAGCCTCGTTATCAGCACAAATATAAATTATATTATCGTTCCTCTCTGCTGCGCCGCTCATAGCTTGAAAGCCTATATCCCCTGTACCACCATCTCCGGCCCACACAATTACAGTTGTGTCTTTACCTTGGGATTCGAAAGCAGCTTGCATTCCAGATGCCGCGCTTGCAGCACTTGCAAAAACTATGTTTAATATGGGAAAATTAATACCGCTCTTTGGTGTATACCCCTGAATTACGCTGCTACAACCTGCTGGAATTACTAATACAACATTATCTCCTAATGCCATCTTAACATATCTTAATCCCATAGTTTCGGGGCATCCTGGACAGGCAGCATTACCTGGCATACCATATCTTACTCTAGGAAAATCTGATAACCTAACGGGCATTATGAGGCCACCTCCTCTACCTTAACATTCCTATATTTCATTGGGAACAACCACTTAATTGGATCATAAACCTTACCATTTTCTTCTACTTTATTAACAAAGTCTATCATCTCGTTTGCAAAATCTTCCGGCAAAACATCTACTCCTCCAAGCCCTGCTATTACCCCCCTTATATTAGTCATTCCATAAAGTGTTGAAGATAGCTCAGTAAACAGTTGGCCGGTATTTCCAAAAGATATGCTCCTATCGAAAACTAACACTCCTTTCTTATTATATAGTTTTTCTCTTAAAATTTCAGCAGGCCATGGTCTTATAAATCTAATTCTTGCTATTCCAGCATTAATACCTTTTTCTCTTAAAATTTTTATGGCTTCTTTTGCATCGCCAGCCCAGCTTCCCATTAATACCATTACATAATCAGCATCATCGCATTTATAACATTCTACAAGCCCTCCATAATATCTACCAAATGCCTTTCCGTAGCTTTGATCAACTTCCTCAATCACTTTCTTAGCTGCTTCTTGACCTACTTGAATAGAATATCTCATCATATAATAATCATCATCGCTTGTCATGTTTCCCATAGCTATTTTTGATTCTGGTGTAATAACATATGGTTGCATTCTTGGAGGTAACCAATTATCTATATCTTTTTGATCAGGAACATTTACCGGGGCAACGGTGTGCGTTAAAATAAATCCATCTAGACCAACAATAACAGGTAAATAAACTCTTGGATCTTCACTAATCCTAAATGCTTGTATTGTCATGTCTAAAACTTCCTGGTTTTCTTGGGCAATACCTATTATCCAACCTGTATCCCTTTGATCTACAATATCGCTGTGCTCTACATGTATATTCCAAGGAGCACCAATGGCTCTTGCTGCAACTGCCATAACCACTGGTATTCTTGCAGAGGCTGTCCACCATAACACTTCATGCATATATAGTAACCCATGACTTGCTGTTGCTGTAAAAGATCTAGATCCTGCAGCTGCTGCACCCAATGTTGCAGCTAAGGCGCTGTGCTCACTTTCAACCCTTATCATTTTTGCTTCAAGCTCTCCTTTCTCTATCATTTCTGATAGCTTCTCTACTATTGTAGTTTGAGGTGTTATTGGATAAGCTGATGTTACTTTAATCCTAGCTAGCTTAGCTGCTTCCGCTACCGCATAATTTCCTGTTAAAGTTTTAATCATTAATTCTCACCCGTTTTTACTTCAGGAACCATTTCTATTGCATTAACTGGACATACTGCAGCACAGATACCACATCCTTTACAATAATCATAATCAACATAAACCATATCATCTTGCCTCCTTAAAATAGTGTCTTCGGGACAATATAACCAACAATATAAGCACTTTGTACATTTCTCTTCATTTATTATAGGTCTTTCGGTTCTCCATGAACCTGTTTTACCTGAAGATCCAAAATCTGGCCTAGATATCGGGACAGCAAAATATGTTTCAGCCTCTTTTATTATCAAGGTAGAGTTCTCTTGTGTCATACCCTACACCCCTTTATGTATACCAAATTAAACTTAAATAAGCTAAATATATAAAAATAGAAATTCAATATAAACCACCACATAATGAGGTCTCTTTGTATGCATCTAGCGCTGCAGCAGCATTTGCTTTAGCTATGTTTGGCGATGAAAATTGTTCAGCAATAGCATTGCTTATTGAGTCTATAGAAACTATACCTAAAGCTTTTGAAACTGCTCCCAATATTGCAGTATTTACAGTAGGCCATCCACTAATAACTAAGTTATGGTTTTTAGCTATTTTTGTTGCATCAACACAAAACGTTTTTACATTATCTAAAGGGTTGTTAACCGGGGAGTTAACAATTGCAATTCCGTTGGGTTTTAAACCGGCCAAAACATTTACCATTTTAATGAGTTCATAATCCAAAACTACTACTGCATCAGGATTTCTTACTTGACTATGTTTTTCTATGGGTTTATCAGAAATTCTCGAATAAACTTCTACTGGAGCACCTCTCCTTTCGGCACCAAAACTTGGAATTGCTTGAGCATATTTACCTTCTAAAACAGCTGCTCTAGCTAATATTGTTGCTGCTGTAACTGCTCCTTCTCCGCCTCTTCCATGAAACCTAAGCTCTAGATACATACACACACCCTTGCATTCCAATATCTATTTTGTAAGGGAGGTTTATATTTTAGAGTTAAAAGGTGGGATGCAGAGGAAACAGAGGGGTGCTTTTTAGTAACAAATGTCAAAGATAAGCTATTAAATTAGCAACTGTTTCTTATTTAATATAAATCACTTAGTTAAATAATTATATGTTATAATTTGCTAGTTTTTATTTATTAAATTTAGTGATTGTATATTTATTTTAATATAGTTTACTGTAAAACTATGGTTAATAATTTATATTAAGAAGGGGTTCACCCCTCTGTTTCAACTAGAAACCTTTTAACAATATAAATTTTCATAGATCTACCATTATACAAACTACATTAATATAAAATTAAATCTAAACAGTAGTTACAGTTTTTCCATAAGAAACAGAGGGGGTTAGGACTTCTGTTTTCCATAAGAAACAGAGGGGTTGTTAACCGGGGAGTTAACATATCATATAAAATTTTACAACTGAAAGCCTTGCATTATAGACAATTAGCTGAAAGGCTTCAGAAAAGGCATTCCTATCCTAAATACAATGCTTGACTTAGGAGAGGAGGTATTAGGAAAAGGGTAAGATACTTTTATGGAAAGGCTAGGAACATTATAGATGATTGGGCTAAGAAGATATCCCATACAATTGTATTGCTAGCAAAACAACATCAACATGCTGTTGTTAGAGAAGACTTGACAAACTTAGTAGAGGCTCTCAGGAAACTACCCAAGGAGCACAAAACTGCATTGCTAATACTAGGTTATAGAAGGTTAGAATATTGGATTGACTGGCAGAGCAAAAAGCATGGAGTACCATCAATTGTTATCAATCCTAAAGGTACATCGTCAATATGCCCAATATGTGGCTCTAAGCTTGTAGAGGTTAATTATAGGAGATTTAAATGTACTAAATGTGGCTTTGAGGCTAATAGGGATAAAATAAGAATATTAAACATTGAAAAGAAAGCATACAAAAAGATGGGGGGATCTCTGACCACCCCGACTGCCCCTCAGATGACAGATGTAATCCCGAACAGATGAGGGGAACCGGTAAACTACCCCGCCCTCACGGACGGGGTCTCTGGTGCTGACCGATGAACCCCCTAAAAGGAACCTTCAGGGCGGGGAGAAGGTCAGTTATTGATTAGAATATATCTTGAATATTTGGTTCAAATCTATATAATTAAAATTTGTTAGTATAGGAAGTATTGTATACTTTTCTTTTTGTAAATGCATTAATTCTCCTGTTTCTGGCATATATATTCCAGGCAATAACTTTCTGTTCATTTTTATTTCAATTTTATCAGTCTGTTTTGTTATAAAACCACATTTTTCACACCTATAACCTTTATTATGTCCCAAACTTTTCATTCTGTTACCACATAGTGGGCATCTAGGAGAAAGTGTTTTTTTAATTTGATTTACATAAATTACTTCCATAGAATAAGCTGATATAGTTGGGTTCGAATTATAAAAATATGGCCTTACAGATCCTTGAACTTTAATATAATCACCTTTAGCAAGTAATTTAGCTGCTTCGTTTAAAGGTCCTGTATCTTTATATAAAGAAATATCAAAAATTCCATATTTTGTATTTATTGAAACAATTACATGTCCTTTCGGTAAAACCTTTATATTTAAGACATAACCTTCAATTTCTACATTTCTATATGGGTATGGAAATAAATCATTAAACAATCCATAACTTGTATGTTGATTACTTCTAAACAATAAAGCGAAATGGGGGGTTTCACATAAAGAATATTCATACTTCCAAAGAAGTTTTTCACAACTTCCTCTAAATCCAGAGAGTATGGGGTCGGGGCCGTTAGGTTTTACAGATGTTCTCTCTTTTATATAATCATAATTATTTATACTGCAACCAGGTAAGCTTTTTTCTATTTTTAAAACCATATCGTCTCTAACACACCTTTCTTTATCCCAATTATCAGGAATTCTGTAAAAAATAAGTTCAAATGTATATGGTTCATATAATCCTAAAGATCCTTGGGCTGCTGTTGCTCCGATTAATCCTTTACCTCCATAATATAATGCCTTATTCTTTTCTAAGATATTTATTGCTTCGTCTAATAAAACAACATCAGATAATGCTTTTTTATAAAAATTTTTAAAATTATCTTCTTCCCAAACTTTACCCTGAGTTACAACAATACCAGGTTTTTTATTAGGTGATGGAGGTCTGGGATTTATGTATTCTTCGACTAAATTTTTAGCTATTTCAAAAATTTCATCAGGATTGTTATAAATAAATCTTAAAGCTGTTGAAGCATTACCTCTGGTTTTCCAAGGTATTCCGGGGTTTAATCTTACTAACAATGGGTAATCTATTAATTTTATTTTGTTTTTAATTTCATAAAGAAAAATTCCAGTAAAGTGGGTTGTACACCCACCATACTGGCTATCTATATCATCAAAAGAAATTGTAATTATGTTATCCATTACTTTTTCATCTAAACTATCTTTTTTCTTTGCTTATAACAACTATACTTGTTAAGGTGCTTTTTACACCATCAAGTCTCCTTATTTTATCAGTTATTAGCCCTCTTAGCTTATCCATGCTTTCTGCTTCAACAAAAGCTATTATATCATGTATTCCGTAGACCATGTAAACTTTTTTAACCTCTTGCATTTCGTTTAACTTATTAAATATATCGTTTTCCTTACCGACATCTGTATTTATCATAACAATAGCTTCTGACACTTCCCCACCACCAACTCAATATTATATTAGGTTGCCTGATATATTTTAATCTTTATGCTGATTTTTATTATGATAAGAGTTAAAAACCTGCAAAAGAATTAATAAACCAACAAAATATAGAAAATATTGAGGGCCCGTAGCTCAGCTAGGTAGAGCGCCCGGCTCATAACCGGGCGGTCCGGGGTTCGAATCCCCGCGGGCCCACGTTAAAATTATCATAATATCATTTTGTAAAAGTTTATTTATAAAAATAGCAATAAATATAAACAACAAGAGAGAAAGGCTTGCTTTTTATTTTTATTAAGTTTCTTTATACAATATAATTCCAAACCTGTTTATATCTTCTAATGCTCTATCATCCACATATGGTGATATTATAATTAACTTAGGTTTGATGTTTGTTATCTTTTCATAAAATTTAGCTTTTCTCCAAAATTCTATTACATCTCCTCTTGATATACTTGACTTAATCTCTATTAGTATATGCTCTCCATCTTTTATTAACATATCTACCTCTATCACGCTTGGATATCCATAAACTTCTCCAGAATCATCCCTATATACCCATTTTTCAACCTTTCCAGCTCCTAATATTTTTTCAACTACCCCTTTCATACCGTTTCTAAAAGCTTGCTCAGAAACTATTCCCCATCTAGCTCCTAAGGCGTCTAAACGCCTACTGAATGATGCAAAAATATTATTAAAATCCATCCTTAGCTGTTTTAATTCATTCTCTATAGCTTCAAATCTCTTATTAGCTTCCTCCCACTTCTTATTATTTTCCTCCCAACGTTTGTTGTTTTCCTCCCACTTCTTATTATTTTCCTCCCAACGTTTGTTCTCAAGTTCAATAAACTGTTTTAATTCATTCTCTATAGCTTCAAATCTCTTATTAGCTTCCTCCCACTTCTTATTATTTTCCTCCCAACGTTTGTTCTCAAGTTCAATAAACCTATTGAAATCTTCTCTAAGTTGTTTTAATTCTTTTAATATGCTATCCAAGCCTAAAAAACCAGCCACTGTATAACGGAATTCTTCATCTTCTCTAAGTAATCTCAAAAATTCTTCTTTAATTGCCATCGTTCCCTATTTATATGTTATTAAAAAAGCTTATAAGTTTAAACTCAAAGCAGTATTTTTAAAAAATTAATTAATAAATAATACTTTAACATTAATGGAAAATATACAATTGAACAACTCATGGAAAAGATTAAAAGAAAATTAAGCAAAGGTATTTAAACTACCCTGCCCTTATGGATGGGTACGCTTCTACCCAAACTAACATCTCTAATAAGGGCATATTCCCTCTGCTCAATTTTTAAAAAATGAGAGTAATAGTTGACTTTACTCCCACAATATCAGGAGGTAAAAGAGTAGCCATAAAAGTGTAATCCTTTAGACATCAAAGAACTCTTCAGGGTAGAGAGGAGATTAGTACTAATATTTTATTCCATTAATAACAGATAAAATAAAGTTTAAATCAGATCCCAATTTTATTATATCATTAATCTCTAAGTTAACCGATAAATACTTATACCAAAACCACTTAGGTATGTTGTTTAAAACATTAACCATGTCGATTGATTTTCTATATTTATATGTAAACGTAAATAATTTCCTAGATAGTATGGAATCATTAACTATTTTCTTTGATAGTTTTAGGTAATAATTTTTTACATCATTGATCTCTAAGGCGTATTTTACTATGGCATCGGATAAAGCATAAGATGACTCTATTGCAGGTCTATTACCTTCCCCACTTATTGCTAGAACAAGCCCGGCAGCCTCTCCCACATAAAACATATTATCGGAATAATGTTTATATTGAGAAAAAACATCAAGGGGTGCCGCTTTTACATCTATTATTTCAAAGTTTTTTAGATTTAATTTTGCATATTCTATAATTGATTTGCTAAGCGCCTCATCATTCCATAAATTTACAAATCCACCTCCTGTGTTAACCAATCTCCCGTCGTTGTCCGCTGGAAAAATCCAATAAAGCCCTCCCTCGTTGGGTCTAAAATCTAATATAACATGGTTTGGATCCCATTCAGTCTTTAAAATATATCTTTTAACTAATATCTTGTTTTTTAAGCTCCCAGAAAAAGGACCTCTTGCATCAACAGTTATAATCCCTCTTTCATTTTTCCAATTCCTATAAATTACCTCTACGCCATTGGATATAGAAGATTCCCTTAAATATTGAACAAATTTAGACTTATTTACTATATACCAAGGAGAGGAACCCCCAAAATTAATATTAGCCTTTTCTTTATTGTTAACATATATGCTAAAATAATTCGGAATAGTAACTATAGAATCTGATTTCTTTATAAGGTTTAATGTATTTTTAGTCCCTGTTATTTGTTCTCCGCATGCTTTATTATATTTTTTAATAGGGTCATACGCTGTAATTTTAAATCCTTTATTTGATAAAGCGTACGCTAGAGTTGAGCCCGAAACACCTAGGCCTGCTATTATTAAATCTTTCAATATCTCTACCAAATATCAATTTTATAGGAACCTTTTAAAGTATTGTTAATAAATCTTAATAGCCTTAAAAAAGATTAATAAATTAGAGGATTAATATGAGTAAGTTTAGGTTAGAAGTTGAATCAACTAAAAGCAAAACAGGCCTTCATGCTATTAGAAAGATAATAGTCGTATTTAGAAAAGGGAAGGAGGAAATAATCAATGAACCTTTGATAGAAGGTAAAGGTACTTATAAAATAGGTAAATCAGGTTATGCAAGTTTAAATTTGGAGCCAAACGAATATATAGTTCACATAATTTTAGTTAGAAATTTAAAGAACAGAGTTAAGGGAAGATTTAAGGTATATAATTATGAAGGACAAGAAATGCTAGAAGTAAAATATGAGAAGCTTAAGATAAGAAGGTCGTGGGGCGATAAGAATCTTTCTTGGCTTATAGATAGAAGTATTGAGCTAGTTAATTTATCAAATTATGTGAGGCATAAAAACTATGGAACAGGACATACAGCCAAACCTTCTTGATTTATTAAATATTTTAAATGAAATAGTTAAGAATCAAAACTCTAAGATTTCATATGTTTATAATGAAAGCTATGGATATCCGGATTTAGGATCGAATATTAAAGACATGAATTTATCTGAAGAACTAAAAAAGGCTTTAATAAATTATGGTATAATAAAATTGTATAAGTTCCAACAAGAAGCAATTGAATCGATATTAAATAATAATGATACAATTATTTCAGCAGGCACTGCAACAGGAAAGACTGAGGCTTTTTTAATTCCAATACTTAATATATTAAACAAAAGTCAAGAAAAGGCCTTGTTTATCTATCCAACAAAGAGCTTGGAAAGGGATCAAATCTCAAGGATATCCAGCTTATCAAAGGAATTAAGAATAAGTTTTGGGATTATAGATGGAGATACACCAGCAAAAGAAAGAGCTGAAATTTATAAAAATACACCTCAAATATTGATAAGCAATCCAGATATGATTCATCTAGGCATAGCTCTCTCGTCAGAATTTAGGAATGCTTTAAAAAATTTGAAATTTATTGTGATAGATGAAATGCATACTTATAAGGGCATTTTCGGTTCCCATATGAAATGGATATTATATAGGTTGTCCAAGCTTTCAAAAGAAGATGTTTTATTTATAGGTTCGGGTGCAACTATAGGAAATCCTGAAGAAATGGGAGAAAGACTTTTTGGAAGGAAGGTTAAAGTAATATATGGTCCTAAGAGAAGAAAAGGGACAGCCCTCCACGTCTTTATAGACCATGGTTATATGAGTAGGTGGACTTTTTCTTCATACATAATTTCTTCTTTAATAAAGAGAGGATTAAAAGTATTAGCATTTACAGATTCCCAACAAATGAGCGAATTAATTTCAAAAATATCAAGAAAAAATTATAATACAAAAGTGCTAGTGCACAGGGCTGGGTTAAGCGCTGAAACGAGGAAAAAAGTAGAAAATGATATAAAGGAAGGTTTAGTAAAAGGAGTAGTTTCAACGCCTACGCTTGAATTAGGTATTGATATTGGAGATCTAGATGCAATAGTTATGACTTCCCTACCTAAGAGCTATTCAAGTTATTTACAAAGGGCAGGGAGGGCGGGAAGGAGGGGAAATCCTGGGGTAGTAATAACAATAATGGGCGATGATCCTATAGAATCTTTTTATTTAAACAATCCTGAAAAATATTTCTCTCAAGAACCAGATCCAGGATATATAGAGCCTGGAAATAAAGAGATATTAAAGCTACATTTTATTTCATATTTATTACAAAAAGGATTTATCAAAAAAGATGATATGCCTGAAGAGTTTTTAGATGTTTTAAATGAATTATTACAAAAAGGATTTATAACAGAAGTCCATAATATATATCATCCAAATTGGAAGGAAAGCAGAAACTTCGTTTTAAATAGTTCTATAAGATCATTAGGACCTATAGTTAAGATATATTATAAAAACAAAAACATAGGGTATAGAGAGATGCCTCAAGCTATGTACGAGCTTCATCCTAATGCTGTATATTATCATTCGGGGGAAGTATATTTATCAATAAAGCTTGATATAGACTCTTACAGAGCTGAAGTTATAAAACTAAATAATGATATCCATTTCTATACAAAGCCTTTATATAATATAGATGTAATAGAAGTAATACCAAAAGAGAAAAGAGTTGCCGGTATAATACCTATAACATACGGAGATTTGCATATAATGATAGAAGTTGAAGGATATGTGGTTAAAGACGAATATTCTGGTACTATTATATCTACTTCTTATTATGAAAGGCCTTTAAGATGGGATTATTGGACTAAAGGGATATTAACAAAATATCCAGAACTAATGTTTGAAAGTGGAGAAAAGAAAATAAGTAGCTATCATGCATTAGAGCATGTTTTAATTTCAGCATCTAGACCAATAATAGGAGCATCGGATACAGACTTAGGTGGAATAAGCTATCCTTCAGGTCATATAGTTATTTATGATTCATCGATAGGAGGTCATGGCGGTTCAAAGCTTGTTTTTGATAGATTTGAAAGGATTGAGGAATTAGCTTTAAAAATAGTTTCTTCTTGTAATTGTGAAGACGGTTGCCCCAGATGCGTTTTTTCTCCCTATTGCGGGAACAACAATCAATACTTATCAAGAAGAGGAGCTTTATCGCTTTTAAAATATATTATTGAAAATAAAGAAATAAAAAACGAAGAAGGAAAACCCTTAGGAAAACCTATAGCTTAAGCTGATATAGGTTTTTCATAAATTTCCAATTTTTCTTTGCTTACCTCTTCTAGGCTTTTCATTTTAGGTTCAGGTACTAATAGAACAGTTATTATAAATCCTAAAGCGCTTACTACAGCAAGCATTGCTAATATTGGTTTTAATCCATAGAATTTCAGCAAAAACGGGAATAGAAAAGTAGTTATTGCAGCACCAAGTTTTCCGGAAGCAGCTGAAATACCATGACCTGTAGTTCTATACCTAACTGGATATAATTCTGAAGGTAAGACGAATGTAGTAGTATTTGGACCAAAGTTTATGAATAGGAATGTTAATCCAAACAATATATATGCTAATTCGCTTGGTATTAAAAACCCAGCAATTTTTGTTCCGGAAGCAATAATAGATGCTGATATAACAGCGTAAAGAATTGACATCATTGCAAAACCCATTGACTGTATAAACTTCCTACCTATTTTATCTATGAAAGCCGCTGCTATGAAATAACCTGGAATACCTATTAATAAAGGAATACCTGCCCTTAAAACATCAGCCTGTAAACCCTTTGATCCGCCTAGTATAGCTAAAGTAATTGGTGATGAAAACACACCTGTACCATATAAGGCTATATCCAGGAAGAACCATGGTAATGAAGTTCCTAGCAATAATAAACCATAATTTCTTAAAAATTCAGTTATGCTGTAATTTTTAGACTTCACTTGAGTTGTTGTAATGTTTCCTCCAACAAAGCTTGCCGCTTTTAACGCTTCTTCTTTGTCATGCTTTACTAATAAGCTATATCTAGGTGTTTCTGGTATTTTTCTTCTATAATAGATAACTAAAGCCGGCGGTATTGCACCAAAGCCCGCTAATATCCTCCAAGCTATCGATGCTGGAAATAAATATACCGATATCAATCCTACTATTACAGCGATTCCATACCCTATTCCCTGGAAGGCAAAGACCAGCGAAACCATTTTTCCTCTATCTTTTTTTGGTGAATACTCGCTCATTATTGTTGATGATATTGGGTAGTCTCCTCCTATACCGAAACCCATTAAAAATCTAGAAGCTAATAACCAATATATATTGGGTGAAAAGGCGCTCATTAATGCTCCAATTGCTAATATTGTGGCTTCAACTCCATAAACTTTCTTTCTACCAACAATATCTGCAATTCTACCGAAAGTTAATTGGCCTAATATAGCTGTTATTATTGCTGATGAAGCAAGCAAAGACTCATAATAAGCTGTTACTGGAAACGATGGGGATGCAATCTTGTTTAATATAACTAGGATAATACCAATAACAAATAAATCATAGGCATCTGTAAAGAATCCCATACCAGCTGTAAACCAAACTTTTAAATGGCTTATGTTAGTTTTTGTATTATCTATATTTCCAAACGGATTGTGATTGCTCATGTTTTTTCCCATGTGTCTATATCATAAAACGTATTTATAAATATTTCTAAAGAACCTATAGATTTCTATATAATCTATATAGAATGCATATAAATTAAAGTAGGAAATACGGAAACTGTGAGAAACATGGAAAATGTACCAGAAGATATGGTAAATTTGGCAAGATAAATAATTAGAAATTCTTATGCGCCCTATTCTAAATATAATGTTGCTTCTGTTGTAAGAACTGATAATAATAATGTTTACTGGGGGGTTAACATTGAAAATGCCAGTTACGGCTTGACTATATGCGCTGAAAGGGTAGCAATTTTTAATGCAATATCTCATGGAGAAAAGAAAGTAAAAGAAATATTGATTGCCGTAAATAGTAAGGAACCAGCTATTCCATGTGGTGCATGCCTTCAAGTGCTCTGACCTCCTCCCCGCCCTGAAGGGCGAGTTTCCTGAGGTCTTAAGGGTTACACCCCTTTTACGGGTGCTACTCTGTTATGTTCTACAATAAAAGATAGGGGTTTTTTATTGTTGATAAGACTTTACCTGTTGCTTTCTTTAATATGTTTAAAGCTCCATTTAAATCAGAATGAAGTTTATGTTTTAATGGACAACTAATGACTCCTCTAGGATTTCTTTTAACTTCTAAGTTATAATAAGCACAATACTTTGAGGTATTATATTCTATAACTTCATATACTTTAATGCCATATTCTTGTGCTTTAAGTTCAATTGC